>USNU01000039.1 GCA_900556095.1 uncultured Bacteroidales bacterium
AGCTGGAATGGACCGACGACAATAGCGACAAGGGAGAGATGATGAAAAATTGCTTTGTCATTATCGTGCAGGACGGCATTATCAAGAATCTGATGATTGTCTCCCACTACACTATCGGTGCCAATTTCGAAGCCCCGTCCGAAACGTTCAGTTTTGAGGGAATGTATGCGGGAATGGGCTATGGCGTGGTGATGCCGGATTATATCGGTTATGGTGTTACGGTGGATAGTATTCACCCCTATCTGCAAGCGGAAACTACGGCGCACAATGTCATTGATATGGCGCTTGCTATGCGTCCGTTCATCGCCGAGAGGGAACTGAAAGTGCTGTCCGACTCGGTCATCCTGATGGGCTATTCGCAAGGCGGTGCCACCACGCTCCATGTGCAGCGTGTGTTGGAGTCCTATCCGAAGTATGTGAGCGAGTTTAAGATAAAGAAAGTCTATGCGGGTGCCGGACCGTATGACATCGGTCGCACATACGATTATAGTGTCAAACTCGATAAAACGGGGATCCCGTGTGCTGTGCCGCTGATTATCCAGGGGATGAGTCTCGGTATGGACAAACCGCTCGAGATGTCTTTCTTCTTCAAGGAACCGTTGCTGAGCAACTATCCCGAGTGGATTAACTCGAAGAAATATACCGTCAACCAGATGTCGACGCTCATCGGGGTCAATCGCTTGAGCGAAATCCTTACTCCCGACGGAACAGACCGTACCAATCGTGAGACGGCGCGTTTTTATGTCGAACTGACCAGCAATAGTATTCCCGAGAACTTTGTGCCGAAGGCTCCGCTCTATATGTTCCATTCCGAAGACGATGAGACGGTGCCTTTCATCAATTCGCAGTTGATGCAGCGGCAATTTCGTGACAAAAAAGCCGATGTCGTGTACAATTTCGGGCATTATGGCACCCATATGCGTGGGGCGGTCACGTTTATGAAAGCGGTGGCGGATGACCTCAAACAAACTAATCCTTAGGCAAAATGAAACATTCTTATATTTTGATACTTTGTGCTGTAACTGTCGGACTGCTTTCGTGTGAGATGGATGTCAACGATAGTACGCTTGATTTTACGGTCTCTCGTGTCCGTTCCGAGCAGGCATGGGTGGAGATATTCCCGCAATCCAACGACTTTTATTATATCTACGATGCCGTTCCTGCTGCCGAGTACAACGCTTTCCGCAACGACCGCCGTTTCATTGAGCACCATTTCGATGAGCAGAAAGAGATCTGCGAGACGCTCAACTCCCTCTTGAAGGAATACGGCTATGCCGAGATACCGATAGAGCAGATGCTGTTCTACAATGGTGCCGTCGACGGGGCTTTGTCTAATCTTACGCCCGGTACCGACTATTATGCCATTGCCTATTGCCTCAACTCTCGCAAACGACCCATTCATCGCTTGATCAAGCGTCCTTTCACTACTCCTGCCAAGCCTCGGTCGAGCATAACATTCGATGTACGGATGAAAGACAATCAAACGGTACAGGTCGTTCCGTCTAACAATGATTCTTATTTCTGGGAAACGGCATCCAAGAAGGCGGTCTTCGACTATTACCAAGTGGATATGAGCGATACCTCCTTCGATGCTGCCCTGATGCTGCCTATATGGTTTTCCGGAGTGCTGTTCAATAATTACCAATGGGATTTCCAACTTATTACGTCCGGTACAACGACTATCAACCTGCCTTCCTTGGTGGATAATATCGCTGACGGCGACATCTTCTATCTCGGATGTGTGGGCTACACCACCGAGAAAACCACAGGTGAATCGCTCTATCAAATCACCTACCATACATCGCAGCCGTCTGTATTGGAGAAAATAGAGAATGTGTTCAATTCTCCCGATAGAAACGATGCTGTCGTACCCGTACTCAATCTCTTGCGACGCAATCCCAGACGACTCTCTGCCACCCCTCTCCACATTGTGCAACAAAATAGATAGTCTCATACGTAAAAGTGTACGATTATTTGTACGGATTGGCTTCTTGGCTCAGTTGGCTCAGTTGGTTGAGCAGTGCCAAATACACCTCTTTACTGATATGCCCTGCGGCGTAATCTTCGTTTAGGTCCGGCTTTTTGTTTGCTTCTTTTAGAATGTTGTTTTGTATGGCTTTCGAGCGTTTGCTGAATTCGCTGTTGCATAGAAAGTTCAACATCGCATCATCGTTAGGATAGAGAGCATTGAGCGAATCTTGTAATGCCGCAAAACGACAATGTTTGTTAAATTGTAGGGTGGCGAATTCTCGGTAGGTCTCCCGTTCCACCACTTGGCGCAGCATTATTTCTTGCCTGTCGCAGATGGTGTTCACATCTGACAACATGGCTTGTTTCTTTTGCTCAAAGGCGGCTTCCTCTATGGCTTGTTGGTGCCTTGTATATGCCAGAGTGCACACTATGGTGCATACTACTATCGTCATCGTACCGGCGAAATACACAAGTTCTTTCTGAAGTTTTTCATAGCGTGAAATCCCTTTGCGCAGTTCGGCAATGTTTTTGTAGTGCCGTTTGCGGCAGGCACAGGCAATTGGCTTGTACCCTCGCAGGTGCAGCAGGTCGATTAGGTTTGCTATACGGAGCAGGTCGTCTTGCAGGTCGTTGGGCGCAGGCGTGGCGGAATCGTCGGTATCGCTCAGCCCGAAATCTATCAGTTTTACGTTTTCCCCGTTGCGGGTGACAAGGATATTACCGGGTTTTAGGTCGTGGTGTACCAACTGTCGTGCGTGCAGATACTCCACTGCATCAAGCAATTGCATCAGTACACGCTGCCGTTTCTGCCTGTTGGGCTTGGGAGCCAATGGTCGAACGTCTGTCCGTCCACTGACTCCATCACGATGCACCGACCTATGTCCGGTACCTCTTCCAATGAGTAGGTAGCCACTATATTTGGGTGCACCAACTGTATGCCGAGACGGAACTCCCGCTCTTGCAGCAGGCGGAAGTTGGTAAGTGGCTGCTGTTCTTTGGTCAGCCCTTTCAGTATAAACCAACGCCCGTACCGCTTGCCGCGATAGAGCGCACTATGCTGGCGACGCTGCAATAGCATTATCTCTTGCCATAGTGCAGTAACATCTCCTGCAACGATAAAACCCGAATCTGAGTACTCTGTTTTTTCCATTTGCTATGATAGTACTTGGGCACTGACAAGTCCGGTCTTGCTGCCTGCCACGTATGATGTAGGTGTATTCTCTCCGCGCCGCAGATTGTCAAGATACATTGGCTGCCCTATGAGGAAACACGCGGTATCGAACCGGTCGCCCGCACGTAGTTTGCTGTTTTCGGCTGTCTCTACGTAGAAGTGTGCTCCGCCTTCATAGCGGAACACGCATCGCCTGTTCGGTAGCCAGGTTACCTCCACGCGGTCGCCCGGTATCAGTTGTCCGGTATGAATGCCTTCGCCTGCAAAACTGTCGCTTTCCACCTCGCTACGCTGATTGAGGGCGGCGAGATATGCCTCCCAATCGGCAAAGCCGAGAAACTGCGACAACAGGCACAGCGTACTGCGCCGGGTGGTATCTGCCCCGTCAATATAGCCCCACAGACGTTTCAACGTGGTGGGGGAGATGTTCTCATGTAGTCGCTCCCAAATAACACCTGCCAGAAACTCAAAATCATACGGAGTGCGTATCTGCCGCTTCACTTCGCGCTCTATATCCTGCCGCAATGACAGTATTTCGGGTGCTCTCTTATCCATACTCTGCATAACTTGTTTTTATCAATTGCCCGCAAAGTTACAAATAATTTTCTTTCTGCACAAGTCCTTTTTGGTTCAAAGCAATCACGGGACAAACACTTGTTGTTGATTTGCACATTTACTTTTTTTTTCGTAATTTTGCACTCGAATAAAAATATGCCATGTGTGATACACGTTTTTCTAATCTTGTAGGTCGCTTGACGGTGTTGGCAATAGCATTGTTGTGTTCCCTGTCGGTATTTGCCGAGTGGGCGCCGTTGGTACGTACGTTTACCCCGGACGACTATGATGCGGGTACGCAAAACTGGGCGTTGCTGCAGCAGAAAAACGGTTGGATTTATGCGGCGAACAACTATGGAATGTTGGAGTATGACGGCAGCCGCTGGAAACTATATGGTATCGGTAATAGTACGGTGGTGCGTGCCATAGCCGTAGATACGGCTGGAACTATCTATGCGGGTGGAACGGACGAGTTCGGGGTATTCCGCCCAAATGCGTACGGCACGCAAGAGTACCATTCTCTCGTAGAGAATATACCGGTACGCTATCGGCATTTCGGAGAAGTGTGGAAGATCTTCTGGAGTGAAGAACGACTCTATGTCCAGACTCGCAACTATATATTCTTGTTTTCAGAAGAGAACCATGTCGAGGTAATTGATCCGGGCGACGTAATACGCACATCGCTGTTGGTAGGCAATGAGTTCTTTGTGGCAACAGCGCGCGATGTGTATGTACTGAGTGCCAATCGTTTGCACGCCTTGCGTGGGTCCGAAGCCTTGCGCGGCTCTGTAGTTTGCGCTCTGCTGCCATATTCGGATAACGGGGTACTGATAGCCACGGATTTTAAGGGTATCTATCTCTACGAGGGCGAGACAGTACAGCGATTCTATACGGCGGCGGATAAATATATCACTGACAACCAGTTATATACAATGGCGGCTAATGAACAGTATATGGCATTCGGAACGGTTCGGAACGGCGTTGTATTGACCAACTTGCAGGGACAATCACCACATTATCTCACCCGCGAGAACGGATTGCAAAACAATACGGTCTTGAGTCTGCTTTTTGACAGACAGGATAATCTGTGGGTGGGGTTGGACAAGGGAATCGATTGTGTCCAACTGATGTGGCCTATAGAGCGGCTGAATAATACCCAAATTGATTATGGTTCGGGCTACGCGGCTTGTGAATACGATGGGGCTCTGTATCTCGGTACCAATCAAGGACTATATTGCTTGCGCAACGGACGGATGACTCTCGTGGACGGCTCGTTGGGGCAGGTTTGGAGCATCTCGGAATGGAATGGTCAACTGCTTTGTTGCCACAACCGTGGTTTGTTTGAAGTTCGGGGGAATCGTTTTTTGCCTATAGAGACCACCGATGGAGTCTGGAGTGTGAAACCAATACATAAGGAGAACGCCATTGTGGGAACGTATGTCGGTTTTGCTGTGTTGCAATATACTGCCAATGGGTGGAAACTCCGGCATCTGAGTGGTTTTGCGGAGACGGCTCTCTACTACGAGATAGATGCAAAAGGACATATCTGGACGCTTACATCGCGTGGGGTGGAGCGCATGCAGATAGTCGGGGAAGGCAGTGCTTTGCAATGCGACGTGATACTGCCGCATCCTGCAGCACGGCAAAACTACTCGCTCTCGCGCGTGGGCGACGAGGTATATGTGTTGGGCGATTCTTATTTGGGGATTGTGGGAGCGGATGGAGTGTTGCGAGAAACGGCATTCGCAGAGGCGCACCTGCCCTATGCTGCTCGTTATCCGCTTATCAGCAAGGATGGCAATGGAAATCTGTGGCTTTATTGCAATGATAAGTTGCTGGTACGTACTTACGATATTCTACAGGGGACGTATGCTGAACCGATGGAGATTATGTCTGTGGGGAAATTTGTAATAGGAGGCTTTGCAAATATCGCATTCTTGTCTTCCGGCGATGCTGTGGTAGGTGGAATTAGCGGTTTTAGCAAAATCAATTTGTCGGCTATGCCTGCACGGCGGCAGACTGCATCAATAGACGACACGCTTTATATCCGATCAGTATGTATTACCAGCCCTACAACGGAGATAATATATGGAGAGTCCTATCCGCAGCGGACGGGAGGAGTGGTATTGCCGTCCAATGTATATTCGCTTCGTGTGGAATACAGCGGGAGCAATACTGCCACAGATGCTACCTTGTTTGAGACTCGCCTATGGCCGGCAGAAAAAGAGTTTACGGCTCCGACTGCTGCTGCTTATCGAGATTTTACTGCTTTGAGGGCGGGTATGTACCGTTTGGATATACGTATGCTGACACCGCATGGCGTGGTGGAGCGTGACTTGTCCATCTCTGTGGCACGCCCTTGGTATCTCACGACGTTTGCCATCATTCTCTATGCTTTAGCGGGAGCAGTGTTGGCGGCTTATATCGTTTGGCGTGTACGTCGCCGCATTCGTCTGAACCGTGAGCGGATAGAGGCAAAAGCCAATCAACAATTGCACGAACAGGAATTACAAATCTTGAAATTAGAGAACGAAAAGGCACAATTCGACCTGCGGCAGAAAAGTCAGGAGTTGAGCAATATGATACTCTCGGAAAACAACCGCAAAGAATGGACAGATGCCGTAGTGCGCGATGTGCACCGTGCGGTGGATTGGCTCAATGCAGGGCGTGTGGACGATGCCAAACTACGTATGCAAACGCTCTTGCAACGCCTGCAAAACAATACTGGAACATCGGTAGATTGGAAACGCTTCGAGGATAATTTCGACATCGTCAATGACCAATTCATCCGTCGTCTGAAAACGAAGTATCCTTGGATGAATAAGCAGGAACGCCGATTGTGCGTATATATCAAGATGGGCTTGCAAACAAAGGAGATTGCTCCGTTGCTCAATATGACTACGCGAGGGGTGGAGATGATACGATACCGTTTGCGCCAGAAGATGGAATTGGATTCGGATATAAATTTGAAACAATACTTTAACGAAATGTAACAGCAATGAAAGTCGTTTATATACATGGTTTTGCGGGGTCAATTCATTCCAATACAGTGGGTGATTTGAATAAGTACTATCCGCAGTTTGAATGGTGTCCGATAGAGGTAAACCATAATGTAGAGGAATCAGTAGGTAGAATTAACCGATTCATAAAAGATAACTCCGATGTGAAATGCTTGATAGGCAGTTCGTTAGGCGGTTTCTATGTACTTTGTGCCGATTTCGCAGGGCGCAAGTTGGTGGTCAATCCCGTGCTTAACCCGATGTCCTCGCTCAAACAATTTGTAGGAACAAACAAGTATCGTGGGCGGCGCGAGAATGGTGATACCGAATTTAAGTTCACTATGCAGGACTTGTTCCGCTTCAAGAAGTTTACGCCCCATGATACGCTGATGACTATCTGTCATTATACGCCCAACGACCAAGTGTTAGGCGATGTCAAACGGGATTATCAGAAATTTTTTGCGCATAGCGAGATGACCCCTGACCTGCAAAACCACTTTATGAATGAGCACTATATCAAGCACAAGTTGGGAGAGGTGTTGTTACCATTGTTAAATGCTGAAGAATGATGAAAAACGCTTCCGCGTGGCGGGGCATACTTTTGCCATTGAGGCAACAGCAGAGCAATTTGCTCGGTTGGACAATTATAACCCGTTCGAGGTTGCGGATGGCAATCCGCTGTTTGTATTGTATGTGTCAGATGAAGCATATCGGGAGACCGATGAATATACCAAAGTGTTTGTGGATTCGTCGGATGATGATATGCCGCGTATAGAAGTATATGCCGCAATGGGCAACTGGCGGTTCGATGTGTCGAAACGGAAGAAGGACCTTATTTGCTTTCACTTGTCTGTGGATGCCCGTTTTTCCAATGCCACCTTGTATATAAAGGATACCGATGTGCGTTTCGCTATAGATAATGCGGCTATGTTGCTATATGCTTTTGCTACAGCGGATTTGAAGACATTGGAGATGCACGCTTCGGTGGTGGTCAAAGACGGTTTCGGGCAACTCTTTCTCGGACATTCGGGTACAGGAAAGTCCACCCACGCACGTTTGTGGCAAGAGGCTTATCCTGATGCGTGGTTGCTTAATGATGATAACCCTGTGGTGCGTGTTATGTCCGATGGGGAGGTACGTGTTTATGGTTCGCCGTGGAGTGGCAAGACACCCTGCTACAAGCAGGCTTACGCACCTGTGTGCGGGATAGTCAAACTATCACAGGCTCCGCAAAATGAGATAACCCGTCTGCGTCTTCCTGAAGCATACGCTTGTATGCTGTCTTCGTCAAGCGGGCTAAAAATAGTGCCGACAATGATGGACTCGCTTTATAGTACCATAGTGCGGATAATAAATACTATCCCTGTGTTCGGACTGAAATGTTTACCTAATCCAGATGCAGCCATACTATGCAGAGAGACTCTGAATACAATCGATATGACCTCGCTGTAGTCGCTTGTTTGCGTGCAGCAGTATGGCAAACTCCTTGTGATATAGATACTGCTATTCTGAATGACAACGCTTTTTGGCAGGCGGCTTATCGCCAGAGTTGCGGGCATCTGCTTTCGGTGTGGGCTATCAATCAGGGATTGACGGTTGCCGATGCTGCTCGGCGGAAAATACAGGTTTTCTCGGTTTATCAGCGTACTGTCCGGCAGAACCGGTTGCTCTGCGACTTGGTTACGCTTTTGCGCCTAAACGGCATAGAGACGGTGTTGCTCAAAGGGTACGGGCTTTCGTTGCTCTATCCCAAAACCGAAATGCGGGAATATGGCGACATTGACCTGTATGTCGGTGAAGAAAACTACGACAAAACGGTTGCTCTTATTCGCAAAACCTACCCGCAAACATACTGGTTCTCGGAGGAACATGTCAGTCATCATTTTCTGATGCAGTTGGATGAGAATTGCGATCGGGTGGCAGAGTTCCACAATGTGGCAATGGACTTGCCGGGAATGAAAAAGGCGGAGCAGGCGTTTACGGCGTTTACGCTGCGCGAGTTGCAGTCGGTACGAACTATCTCGCTGGATGGCATTGATATAGCTGTTCCGAGTGTTCGGTTTAATGCCGTGTATGTTTTTATTCATGCTTGGCACCATTTTTCTGGCAATGGGGTGGGGGTGCGCCAGTTGGCAGACTGGATGTTGTGTTTGCATGAGTTGGCGCAGACGCTTTCTGCAGAAGAGAAACAAGCCTATGCACATGATTTGGAACGTTTGTTGCGGCGAATGTCTATGCTCCAAATTTGGCAGACTTTCGGTTGTGTGATAGTGCGTCATCTTGGTTTGCCGAAGAAGGAGTTCCTGCTCTATAACGCTTCGCAGGAGC
>USNU01000040.1 GCA_900556095.1 uncultured Bacteroidales bacterium
GCCGGTATGAGTTTCGCGCTGAAGGTAGCGCGTACACAGAAGTATAAAATAGCACTTTGCTGCAAAACTACGCTTGATGAAGCCAATACGGCAAAGGCACAAGGCGGTATCGCCTCGGTAACGAATCTGCTCGTGGATGATTTTGAGAAGCATATCCACGATACGATGGTGGCAGGCGACTGGCTCAGCGACCCCGCAGCAGTAGAACAGGTAGTACGCAACGCCCCCCGTCAGATTCAAGAACTGGTTAACTGGGGTGTCAACTTTGACAAGAACGCCGAGGGCGGTTTCGACCTCCACCGCGAGGGCGGACACTCCGAATTCCGTATTCTCCACCATGCCGATGATACGGGTGCTGAGATACAACGCGGACTAATGGAAGCCGTGCGCCACAATCCCTTTATAGATGTATTAGAAAACCATTTCGCAGTGGAAATCATTACGCAGCACCACCTGGGTATGCGTGTAACCCGCCGCACCCCCGACATTGAGTGCTACGGGGCATATATCCTCAATCCTGAGACAGGTAAGATTGATACCTACCTCAGCCGTGTGACCCTAATGGCTACAGGCGGAACAGGGGCTGTTTATGCCACTACCACCAACCCCAATATTGCCACCGGCGATGGTATCGCGATGGTCTATCGTGCAAAAGGGAAAGTACAAGATATGGAGTTTGTCCAGTTCCACCCAACGGCACTTTTCCACCCCGGCGAGACCCACCCCGCTTACCTGATAACCGAGGCGATGCGCGGCTACGGAGGCATTCTCCGTCTGCCTAACGGCGAGGAATTTATGCAGAAATACGACCCGCGTTTGTCATTGGCTCCGCGCGATATTGTAGCCCGTGCCATTGATAACGAGATGAAGATTCATGGTCTCGACCATGTCTGTCTTGATGTTACCCACAAAGACCCTGAGGAAACAAAACACCATTTCCCGAATATCTATGCCAAGTGCCTGAGTATCGGTATCGACATTACCAAGCAGTATATCCCCGTTGCACCATGCGCCCACTATATGTGTGGCGGTATCAAGGTTAACCTTGACGGCGAGTCGTCTATTCATCGTCTCTATGCCGTAGGCGAATGCTCATGTACAGGCCTGCATGGCGGCAACCGTTTGGCGAGCAATTCGCTCATAGAGGCAGTCGTTTACGCCGATGCGGCCGCACGCCACAGCCTCAGCATGATAGAAAACTACGATTTCAACGAGCAGGTACCCGATTGGAACGATGAAGGCACTCTCTCCAACGAGGAGCGTGTCCTGATTGCGCAAGATGTCAAAGAGGTCGGACAGGTAATGTCCACCTACGTGGGTATCGTGCGTTCCAATTTACGTCTGCGCCGTGCATGGGAGCGTTTGGATTTGCTCTACGAGGAGACCGAAGACCTCTTTAAGCGTGTTAAAGCCACAAGGGATATTTGTGAGTTGCGCAATATGATCAATGTAGGCTATCTTATTACACGTCAAGCCATTGAGCGCAAAGAGAGCCGCGGGCTGCATTATAATATTGACTATCCGAAAACCACCTCTACTCCCCCTCAAGAAGTCTGGTGATGAAAGCAGTCTCCCTGCATAGCGTTGTCCCTGTGCGGACAGAAGCCTCCGAAACAAGTGAGCAAATCACCCAAATGCTTTTTGGCGAAATATGCACTATTGAGGAGCAAAAAACTCGTTGGATACGGGTAAAACTAGCACTCGACGGGCAAATGGGTTGGGTGGATGCAAAAATGATTGCTACCCTTTCTACTGACGAATACAAGTCCTATTCCGCCGCACTCAAAGCGGCGGCGTATGTTGCCTTTCCGATGGCGTATGCCGTCAGCGAAAACAACAGACAAACCATTCCGCTTACCGCCGGCACACGGCTCACAAACTATCATAACGGGTACTTCGAAGTGCTGGGCGTCGGTTTCCGTATTGATGCAGGTATGGTGTTGACAAAGCCATTGGAGATGACCCAACCAAACCTCCTCCAATCTGTGCGTTTCTTCCTCAATGTTCCCTACTTGTGGGGCGGTAAGAATGCACTTGGTATGGATTGTTCGGGTTTTACACAAACCATACTCTCCCTTTTCGGGCATAAGATTCCACGCAACGCTTCAGAGCAGGTCACACAAGGGCGACTCATCAGCCGACTTTCCTCGTCCAAAGCGGGCGATTTGGCGTTCTTCTGCCATTACGAAGAGGCTGCCACGCAAGAAATCACAAGCAACCTAAAACAACAGTCCACAGAAACAAACGCCATAGCAAGGCAGAAAATAACCCACGTCGGCATCCTTATCGATTCTGAACGTATTATCCACTGCTCCGGACGCATCAAAATAGAAAAGATAGACACCACAGGTATCTTCTCCGTAGAACAATCCGACACCGCTCATCCCGACGGGCAATACACTCATCGCCTTCTCTCCATCCGTCGCTTGTAATCGAATAAACTCTTATATATAAAAAATGATTGCTTCACCAATTTCGGTTAGGCAATCTTTTTTATTATTATGCAAAATATATGCAGAATACACAATCTACGCACATCATCATCCCCATTACGCAGAAAGAATTAGATCTCAAGGGTAGGAAGAATAAGTCGCCTTTTATCCAAATTATTCACTTTTTATGCATTTATCTATACCTTTTCTACCTAATATAATTTTATAAATTATACATTTTTCATTTGCACAAACCAAAAAGATGTTGTATCTTTGGACATCGTTAACCCAACTACTTATGAATTGTCGGTTTTTGCGTTATATACATTACATCCGTCTGTCAGCCTGTTTACTTGGAGCCGCTTTTTGCGCACATAGTTGCACTTCCTTTCACGATGCACGCACTACTATCGCCTATGTCGATAGTCTGGATGCACAAGGTTGTTTTTTTACAGATACTGCAACATTGAACGAGGTTATCTCACCTCTCGACAATCCATTAGGACACACTTTCGCACGCGCCACACTCGCTAGTGCTTACTACTATCTCGGGCGTGTCTATGACGATAGTCTCAATTGTATCCGCGAGGCCGCCAACTGCTATATTGCTTGCGACCAACTGCAGGCAGACGACTATTTCCACCGTGGCAGAGCCAATACCTGTATGGCATATATCTGTATGCGACAGAGGTCAGACGACATTGCATTAGTCTATTGCCAACGCGCATCCGACCTGCTCAGCAAGACCACACATGATTGGTTTTATGCCCATAGTCTGCTCAATACGTGCAGCACACTCCTCGAACTGCATCGCCCAACCGAAGCCGATAGTGTTTGGCGCCTCGCTACGGCTTTTAACACTGATAGTGCATATATGGGACGAATTGTCGGCTTGCGCGGAGTGTGTCTCTATGAACAGAAGCAATACGATTCGGCTCTTGTCTATCTGGAACGCGCTTTCGACTACCCCATCTATGAGGGGCAACGCTGCTTTTACAATACGCAACGAATGCTTATACATAGCGCACAGAACCACATAGATTCTGCGCTTTATTATGCACATTATGTGGCAGAACACTCCTCCAATCCAACCTATTTGGAACAAGCCTATAGTACCATTATCCGGCAAGCCCGAACCGACAACGATGATGAAACACAAAAACGCTTCAGCATTCTTAACGATAAAAACAATACCATTCTCCGTGACAAAGAAGCAAACTACGCTGTAGCCATCGAGACTTTGAAACAATATATTGATACTCCATACCCTTTTCTGCCTTGGCAGATAGCCATTTCTATCTTAGTGGTGCTGGCATTCTTCTTTGGGGCAGTGAGTATGATACTCCATAAGAAACAAAAACTGAGTATAGAAAATCAGGACAAAATCATTGAAGCACAGGAGCAACAACTACAACGCCAAGAAGAAGAACACAAACAGGAAATCAGCCATATCACCCGCGCCAGAGCCGATGCCGCAAGCCTTTCCGCCCACAAGATGAGCGAGTTTTTGTCCGGAGTCAATCAATTGCACAATAAGTATAACGTCCCGCGAAAAGAATGGCATACCAACTATATCCTGTTCAAATGCGACACACAAGTGCCCTTTGCCACACTTGTCGAACAATTGGAGCAATTAGAACTATCCAAGAAGGAAATCAGGTACTGCGTTTATACCATTCTCTACAAGGGTATTTCTGCCGCACAAATGGCGGCATACCTATATTACTCCACTTCCGGTATCCGTACATTCAAACAACGTGTCGCCCACAAATTGGGTACTATAGCACCAGCACTGTACGACACTCTTCTCTGTATGGCAATGGCGGAAAACAAGTAGCAAAGAACGGTTTCTCCGCCTGTCTATATTTGTCTATATGTTTCAAAATTGCTACGATGCTGCATTTTGTGCACATAGAATATAGTAACACATTGATAATCAACATTTTACCCCCCCCCATTTGTGCACATGCTTTTCTTGCACGTTTCGTATTTTTGTCGTACCTTTGCAGTCACGAAACGGTTAATAACAGAGAGGCGAAGATGCCTCGTCATTATAGCGTTATTCCATTTCGAGCCGATATGCTGTAGTCGTTGCCGGAGGGTCAGCATGGCAAACCTACCCATATCAGGCTCGTTTGGAACAAATCAGTCAAGCAGAATCCAAGCATAGAGGCAAGTCGATGTTCTTTCCGACTTGCCTCTATTGTTTTTCATAAGAAAAAAGGTTGCCCGATTTTCATCAAGCAACCAGCCATTCTGTGATTCTATTGTTTTATTCCTTCTCTATCGCCTCCGCAATAGAGTTGGCAATCTCTGCCATCTCGTCGGCAGGAAGACTCAATTTGGGATTGGTAAAGAGCATATCTTTCTCCGAATTGAGCGGCACAAGATGAATATGCACATGGTTAACCTCCATACCCAATACGGCTACGCCCACACGTTTGCAGCCCGTAGCCTCCTGTATGCCCTTTGCTACTTTCTTGGCAAACAGCATCAAACCGGACAAAGTGTCATCGTCCAAGTCGAAGATATAGTCGGCTTCAGGTTCGGGCAATTTAGGGATAACCAATGTATGCCCTTTCACCAACGGATTAATGTCCAAGAATGCATAGTAATGCTCATCCTCTGCCACCTTGTAACTCGGGATTTCGCCATTGATAATCTTTGTAAAGATAGTCATACTCGCTCCTATTATGGTTAATGCTACCTATTACAGACTTATTTCCAGTATCTCAAACTCCATCGTACCTGCAGGTACCTGCACTTGTACCGTATCGCCCACTTTCTTACCGAGCAGACCTTTGGCAATAGGTGTAGTAACAGCTATCTTACCTTCCATAATGTTAGCCTCCCCTTCGGTAACGAGTTGATATACCTTCTCGGCGCCTGTTTTCTTTACGCGCACACGCACCTTGGTAAGTATTTGTACTTCATCTGTTTTAAGCGAACTCTGGTCAATGATACGTGCGTCCATTATTTTTCCCTTGAGCATAGCGATCTTGCTCTCAAGAACCCCTTGCTCCTCTTTGGCTGCATCGTATTCAGCATTTTCACTCAAGTCGCCTTTGTCACGCGCTTCTGCGATAGCAGCGATTACGCGAGGACGCTCTGTACTCTCCAAAAAACGGAGTTCATCCTTAAGTTTTTGCAGACCTTCTGCGGTCATGTATGTTACTGCCATATTCTTTATTTATTTATATTTCTATTCTTTATTTATATTTTCGTTCGAAAATTTCACTTGCAATAAATGCTTTACGTGCCTCCTGCGGGTCTGTCAGATCCGGTATCAGGCTGTCTTGTTTCTGTTCTTCGTTTTTCATACAAAAAAAGGCTCGGATACCTCCGAGACTTATTTAAAAGGTTAATAATACTATTGTGTGTCCTTATTTTTTCTTTTCAACATAGTACCTATCTTATTAGGGTATGGTGGTACAATACGTAAGAGATAGGTTTTGTAAAAAACAATAGGAAACTTCACAGCCTCCTATTGCCATTAAACCTAAACCTTAACTATGAAAATTTTATTTGTTTTCGGCTGCAAAGGTACGACCTTTTTTTTATACGTGCAAATTTTTTAACCAAAAATGCTGTATTTCGCTATTTTTCTACAATTTTTCCACGCAAAGTGGCAGCACTTGCCTCTAAAATCTCCACCATGACCAGTTCTCCGATTTGTCTGCCCTCTCGCGGGAACACCACCGTTTTGTATTGCGAAGTCCGTCCATACATATCCTCGTGGCTTCGTTTGGAGAAACCTTCTACCAATACTTCCACCGTTTTTCCGATCTCACGGCGGTTGCTTTCCCAAGAGAGTTCGTTTTGCAAAGCAATAATTTCGTTCAAACGACGCACTTTCTCGACCTCCGAGATATTATCCGGCAGGTGTTTCTGTGCATACGTACCCGGACGCTCACTATATTTGAACATAAACGCCGTATCAAAGCCTACTTCGCGCATCAGGCTGAGTGTTTCAGCGTGGTCTTCGAGGGTCTCATCGTGAAAACCGCAAAACACATCTGTGCCGATAGCAGCATCGGGCAGAATACGGTGAATAGCGGCAATACGATCAAGATACCATTCACGAGTATATTTACGATTCATCAGTTTGAGTATCTTGTTCGAACCACTCTGTACAGGCAGATGAATAAAGCGGCATAGGTTCTTATGGCGGGCAATGGTTTCAAGCGTCTTATCCGACATATCCTTCGGATGACTGGTAGTAAAGCGAATACGCATTTCCGGTACGGCATTTGCTACTATATCTAATAGGTCGGCAAAGTCCACCATCTCACCATTTTCCCGTTGAAAGCGGTAAGAATTGACATTTTGTCCAAGGAGTGTGACCTCCTTGTATCCCTTTTGCCACAAGTCGCTCACCTCGTTGAGAATGCTCTCCACATCGCGGCTACGCTCTCGCCCGCGAGTATAGGGAACCACACAATAGGAGCAGAAATTGTTACACCCGCGCATAATGCTGACAAACCCGCTGATAGTTTTGCCTATACGAGCAGGAAGCACTTCGCGATAGGTCTCTGTTTTGCTCAGTTCCACATTCATTGCTTTCCGCCCCATCTCGCATTGCGCCAACAGATTCGGTATATCCAGATATGAATCGGGACCTGCCACAAAGTCCACACCGTATTTTTCTATCAAGTCTTCACCCATACGTTCTGCCATACAACCAATGACGCCAAGCGTTACCCTGCGTCCATCTTGTACCACCGCCGACAGCCTCTGCACCTTATGTGATTTCAGTTCCTTGAGACGCGATACCACTTTCTGCTCAGCATTATCGCGTATGGAACAAGTGTTGAGCAGGATAATGTCGGCATCCTCCCATTGCTCGGTCATCTCAGTATCAGCCGTCTGCATAATGGCTGCCACAACCTCGCTATCTGCCACGTTCATTTGACAGCCATAGGTCTCTATATAGAATTTTTTTGTCATAATCAATGTATTTTCGTCAATAAAAAGCAAAATAATTTGCACATTTCATTTTTTAGCAGTACCTTTGCAGCCGCTTTGAGAAATCTGAGCATCGGGATGTGGCGCAGTCCGGTAGCGCAACGGTCTGGGGGACCGGAGGTCGCAAGTTCGAATCTTGTCATCCCGACAGAAGAGAGTCAACCGACTCTCTTTTTTGTTTCTAACGCGCATTGACTCTATCTACACACCTTATTGTACAGGTTTATAATGCGGCAAGTTCTGCTCTGTAAGTGGTACAAGTCGTACATGCATTTCTTGCAACAATAGGGTTAGAGCAGCGTTTTGAGCGACCAAACCGGTCCACCATTCTGCCTCATCCATACTTTCAAACCCACTGACACGCAGGGCACACCCCGAACCGAGAACCGGCATTTTCTGCATATCAAAGTCGCGTATCAAGAATTGGGCGAAATTAAACAATGCCACCTCGTACTGCAGGCGGTTGAGTGCTTGCTCGTCTGCCGTAGGCAATACCAACAATACGACACTCGGTACGTCCCGATCATCGGAAGACAGAGATGTAGAATCGGTCTGTTCCTCATCTTCTTTTGCAATCTGCTCGCGCAGGCTATTCAGACCATTTGACACATCGCCTTTTTGGCTCTCCATTCCCTGCCCCATCATTGCCAACATATCCTTTGCCATTGCCCCCAGTTCACTCTCCGGATAACGACTGACCATATCTTGCAATTCTCCGACAAACGCTTGCTGTCCGTCGGTGCGCGCCACAGCCACGGCATTAAGGAACAGAAAACGTGGCATCAACGGCGAAAGCGGGTAGTTCTCCTCGGCGTAAAGTTTATTCTTTTTGACAGCAGCAAAATTGCTCTTGGTATAAGCTATATAAGTGGTTTCATAGAGCGAATCCTGCTCCATCGCCTGATGGCGGTCTGTCAAAATAGTCGGGTTGCGAGACAATATATGCCTGCTTGGTATCCGGGTACAATTCAATTATCTGCTTGCGATAATAGTCCTGTGCGTCCCTATCGTCGTGGCGCAGAGCATTGAGATAGTACATATAGTACAAATCCAGCAGGTCTCTATGACGCGGGAAACGGCGGCATAGTTCAGCAAAAGTTTCATCAGCAAGTGGTTGGTCGTCCATCTTATCCTGATAGGTATATACCATATTGATAAGTGCGCTACGTATCAGACTATCTGACAACGCCAAATCGGCTTCTGTACGGGGTATCTGTTGTAAGTAATACTCCGGTTTGTGGGTATCGGTTTCAGGAATATTCTTGCGCATCGATGTGCTGTCGCCAACCATGGTTGAGTCGGCCATATCGGCGCTTTCATCGGTATTTTCCGTATCTTGAAAGAGCGTAGAGACCGTTTTGCTACGACGACGCCAATTGTCTTCCAACGGGCGGTTTCCCCATTGCTTGGCGAACTCCTGCTTGCCCGACCGTAGCAACTGCGCGTTATAAAAATACCAGTCGCCTTTCTGTCCGCCACCGCCTAACATATTCGAGGTATTTACGCTCTGCAAACCAGTGTTGTTCTCCGCCTCGCGGGCCGCCAATGCTTCCTCTTCGGCTGCTTTCTCCTCGGCTTTGATAAGGTCAGCAATGAGTTGTTCTACCACAC
>USNU01000041.1 GCA_900556095.1 uncultured Bacteroidales bacterium
ACTTTCACGGTGCAAAGGTAAAGTTCGTTTTGTCTTATAGTTTTTTATTATTTCGAACTCACGTTAATTTGTTGTTAAAATCACCTTTTCTGTTGTATATTTGTAAAAAATGTAGTATCTTTGCAGCGATAACGTGATGATTGTTTTCATTGACCCTCCCTTGACAAACATCCCATACATGATACACCTTGCTTACATACGACGCAAACGGCACACATCGTTTTATACGGCTGCTTGCGGTGTGTCTGCTGTTGTGGTAACTATAGATTTTCGTAAGGTATATTGGCTCCCTTTATTAGGATTTCCGGCTTTGTGGTCTGAAATCCTTTTTCTTTTTAGGTGCATCTCGGATAGGGCACTGAATCTTAACAATCGTACATCTTGGCATCTCTGTGCCAAACAGCATAGGATGTGCATAGGATACGCATAGGATAGGCTGACGATAGACCACCTCTTTGCGCCTCAAAATCTTAACAAAAAGCACTTTTTTGATATCTGATAATAACTATATTCAAACAGAAACCAACCATTACGAATATGAAAAAAATATACTTCTTGGCATTTTTATTTCTATGCACTTTCCTAACCATCGGAACAAACACCGCGTGGGGAGAAACAAAGCAGGGTTCTTGGGACTTAACAAAAAAATCTGCCGATTGGATTGCTACCGGAAATGCAACATATTTCAATCAGCCTTATGGTTTTAAGAGAGCCAACGGAACTCTGACTAATAAGAGTATTGCAGATTTCTCAATCTCAGGAATTACACAGATAGAAGTAGGCTTTAAGTGTTTACAAAACGGAGGCAATACATCCAAAATAACAATCTGGCTGGTTGATAAGGATGGAAAATCTTTAGGGGAAGGAATTGTTGTGACTCCAATAAATAAAAGTAAAGAGACACAAACAACGTATCAATATGCAACTTTTACCACAAACCTGTCAAATGCAACAGGTTTTATGATGAAAGTTACTACATTCGACAAGAATATCTTGGTCAATGGAGCCCAATATACCGTAACCTACACGACGGCTCCATTGCCGAAACATACCATCACTTGGAGTACGCCAACCGGCACAAGTACTACACAAGAAGTAACGCAAGGTAATGCCATTGGTACTTTGCCTGTCCCCGAACCTGCTTCGTGCAGCAGCACCTATACCAACTTTGTGGGTTGGTTTACAGAGGCTGCCGGCAGCGAAAGCAATCCCTCTACCGCCAAACCCGCCACACAAGTAACGGCAGCCACTGTCCCCACAGGCGATGCCACCTACTATGCTGTCTTTAGTGATGGTACTGAAAGCGGAACGGCTACTTTAGAGTATGATACTTGGACATATTCAGGTACAACAACAGACGAAACAACGTTCCGCCTATTTGGAGAGAATTCTTATGTCGAAACCGAAGCATTTGATTTGAGTACCTTAACCGAAGTCAAAGTAACAATTGGTACTTACGGTGGTGCAAAATTTAAAACAATCTCAATCGAAGATGCTAACGGAAAGGTTTGGGGTACTGCTACAGCCTCAGGTACCACCCTTACGGCTATTACTGCAAAAAAAACAGGTAATTTAACCGGAAATGGAAAACTGCGAATAAAATCTAAATCCGGTAATGGAACTGGCAATGGGGTTAGAATGAGTAAGATTCAATATACTACCTCCGGAATCCCTGCCACGGGCTATATTTCTTCTTGTTGTAATGACCCCGCAGTGGTAACAGTAACGCCGGCAACTACTACCATCAACCTTGGCGAGGACGGAAAAGCCACTACTACCGTCACTTGCACACAACAAAATGGTGGTACAGGAACATGGAGTTATAGCGTTTCGCCCTCCACCGCCACATTCGATGGAACTAATTTTGTTGCTACAGCGGCAGGCGAATATACCTTGACTGCCACTTATACGGAAAATTGTGGTAAGAGTGGTACGGCAACTATCACTGTTACTAACACGCCGGTACTCTATTTCCCGACGCCCACACCAGCCGACCCGATTGTGTTTGGTACAGTGGAATGTGGCGGAAATACTCCTTTGGAAAACAAACAAACCATCAGCCTGCGGGGGTATAACCTGACAGGTGATGTTACCGTTACCGTAACCGGCGACTACAAAATTGCCGGCACCGAGAGTACCGCATTGGCGGATTATACTACCTCTCTTACGCTGCCGAAAGACGCTGTAAGTGGTTCATCTGCAAGCGTTTATGTGCTTTCTACCCCCCCCATGCAGAGCAGCAGTCCCACAAGGGGAGAGGTTACATTTACCACTGACGGAGGTAATACATTAGAGGTAAATCTTTCTACACCTGATATCACTTGTACCAAGTACACCCTCACGCTCAACGACCGTGGTAGCACGACCACTTTGGGTAACTACTATGCGGGAGAGGAAATAACGACACAACCCGCCGCCCTGACGGACGTATGCACCGAGCCGATTAACTATATCTTCGACGGTTGGGCAACCGCCCCAGTGGCAGAAGGCAGCACCGCCTATACCAAAGTGTCCTTCCCATACACTATGCCCGCCGCCAATACCACCCTCTACGCGGTGTACAAGTACTCAACTACTATTTCCAACGACTATCAGAAGATTACTGATCAAGCATCTCTTACAGACGGTGAATACTTGGTAGTGGGCTATAGGAGCAGTACTTACGAGGCTCTTTCTTCTTCCATAGAAGGCAGTACGAACGGACAATATAAAGCCGTGGCGGTAACACCAACATCGGATGTGATTACAACGGACGATGAAACGCTGATATGGAACGTTTCTGTGGCAAATGGTAAATATACTATTGCACAGGGTGGTCAATACTTGAATATCAACAATAGTGTGATGGTATTGGAATCAACAGCAATACCTTATACGCTGACAGTTAGTAGTGGCGTGTTTACTTTTACAACGACTGATAGTAAAAGTAGTTCTTCTACCAAAATCTCATATTACGCTAATAATAGTGTCTTTAATGCTTATAGGAACGCTAATACTATTTATCTCTACCGACGGCAGCAAGATACTTACTACACCACCTCCCCCGTCTGCGGACCTTACGTACGTATCACTTCAGGCAAAGAACTCTATGTTACCGCCGGCAATGCAGGCGGAACACGTAGTTCTGTACAAGTGCAAGATACGGTTAAGTTCAAAGCAGGCAACCTGCAAGGAAATAATGGAAATCAACCTAAAATCAAAATACCTGCTGCTGACATAATCTGCAATGGGGCTGCAACTGACAAAGTAAAGGCTGTTATTTCTCAAACGGTTACGGATAATGACGATGGCACTTACAGTATATCGGGAACCATTGTCCTTACCTACAAACCCGTTGCGTTTGATGTCCGTGAAGACATCACGCTTCAACTGCGTGCCGAGTACAACACGGGCAACGATGTAATGTTGGATGCCGTTACGCTTCATGCGCGTTCTCTGCCGGAGAAGTTTGTCATCGTGGCGAAGAATACCGATTGGTATGCTCTCAATGCCGATATGTCCGGCAGTTCATCCCAACCTGCCAATAGTCACGTAACAGTGGATGAAACTGCTGCCACGGCGGTCGCACCATGCAACACCTTATATACTTTCGATGCTATGCCGCAGGGGGGGGATCTTCGTTATGTACGCTTTGTAGGAGTCGCTGGTAAATATCTTTGGGCAGCGTCTGCCGAGAATGTGGGCATTCAAAACTATGCGGGAAACACACCCGCTGCCGCCAATGACTCTTACAATTGGTTGCTTACAACCTCCGATAACGTTACTTACACTTTCAGCAACCCGCAAAACAATAGAACACTCCGTCTCAATGATTCCAAGTTTGCCATGTATGTGTCCGGTGTGCAAGAGTTCCGGATTTTGCCGGTGACGGACACCTGTGTATTCAACTATGCACCCGCCAACTTCCGTAAGAAAACCGTCAAGAGTACTTCCGCTACGCTTGCTTGGGACGCAGTTGCTGGGGCAACGATGTATCAACTCAGTACCGATGGCACCACATGGACGGATGTTGCTGCCACCTCCTATACATTAACAGGACTGATGGCTGCCACCCCCTATACTTGCTATCTCCGCGCTCGTCATGGCGATGGCACCGACATCTGTTCTGAGGTAACGTCTCTCTCGTTCACTACCCCCGACTGCGATGATGTACCTTACGACCTTGCTTACACTTCCGACCTTTCTTCTGTAACTATTACATGGAATTGTGAGACTGCTTCAGCCAAAATAGTTCTTTATTCTGCTCCGGAATGTACAGACGGTGATATTGTGGATACTCAGACGGTTAATGCGAAAACTTGTACGTTTACAGGACTTCCCGCAAATGTGGTGCGCTATGTCAAGGTTTTTGCCGATGGTACATGTGCTTCCGAGGTGTTGGAAGTAAAAACCGAATCCCCTGTATTGGATGTCGTTGAGTGGGCTGTGGATAAAATCAATGTTTCGCTCAATACTGAGGAGAAAGTATCTGTAGTCCTCGAAAACGAAGTTACTAAACACACTGGGCAAGATGCATTGGATATATTCTTCTCTAAGTATTTTGAGGCAGCAGGCTCTGTTAAACTATTGGCAATCTACAATGGTACAAAGCATAGTATCGATTTGAGCAATGTACGCATAGAGGGTATGGCTGTTACCACTACTGAGCAAGTATGGAGTGCCGATGAATATGATATAATAGATTTATCTCCAATCGGTTCGATTGCTCCTGATGAGGAAATCGTTTTGTATAGTCTCCTGACACATCATACAGTTAATTATGATAACGCAACAGATGCAAGCGGAGTGTCTACAAATGACGATAAGCAACGTTCTATCACGATAGCAAAGTGTATTCAGGATAAGCAAGGTTGGGCGCAAGCAGGCTGGTACCCCGTTGGGGATAACACGATTCGTGTACTACAGGATGCCGGCTATACTGGTGCTGTGAATAAATTTGGAAACTCGAGATTGCTACAGGTGGAGATAAGGTATTCCGTTTAATCAGAACCGAAAATGGCGTTGATGCCGATATTGATATTATTGGTGCTGCCAAAACCAATGATAATGGAGAAAGAACCATTATCCAGACTGCTGATATGTCCAAACCTACCAACGGAGATAAAAAGGGTTGGACTTGTAATGATGGCGTGGAATATGAAGGTAATCCCAATACAACGTATCAGTTATCCACCAACCGCCATCTGCTGATACGTAAGAAGGTCGATTCCGGTGCTAAGGCGGTTGCTCTTAATACGGATGGTTTCCATACTTTGTGTACAGAATGGGAAGGGCGTATTGTTCCTAAAAATGGTGTTGCCGGAGAAACTGAAAATGATATTACGTGTAGTGAGTTTGATAATGTGCTCGGATTCAACTATAATGAATACTACACAGAGTATGAAACATTTATGGAGCAAAAGGAGTTTGAGGAGAGTAGTCGTAATTCCGATGGAACTATCACGATAGATATGCCTGCTGATAATACATTAGCCAAGATACCTTGCCAAAAACTCAAGATTATCGTCAAAAATAGTAATAATGAAGAGATAATAGCCAACGAATACAAAGTGCCGATTATCGTCAATCAAAACACCAATACCGAGAATACTGCTTTCTTCGGCGGGAAACTGACTGAAGAGATTTGCAAAACCTGCGATGTGGTAGTGCGCGACAATGTCAAACTGACACACACCACCGCCGGTGTGAGAGAGTTCCGCGATATGTATGTCTATGCGGGCAGTAAGTTGGAGATACCCGAAGGAACGGCAATGATGTTAGGTTCTGTGTATATGTTTGCCCTCAATGACAGTGTGTCGTATGCCATCGTCAACAACGCGGACGGGGCTGCCACACCTGCTATCACCATAGGTAATGTGGTGCATATTAAGCGCATCGACGGACGCTACTGGTACCCGTTCTCGCTGCCCTACGACTGCAACATCGCCGACATCGTCCAACTCAACGGACAGCCGCTTGGTGTCTATGGTACCGATTGGGGTATCAAGTACTACAATGGTTATCAGAGGCAGAAAGACGGCAATAGTACCACCCACTATGGCGAGGTGTCCAAATATTGGACAATGATGCCCAAGGATGGACAACTGAAAGCCTATACCGGCTATATCATCGGGCTGTTTGTACCTGTTGCCGACGAACCGCTGATGAAGTCGGTTAATTTCCCGCCTGCTACCGAGAGTGCTTACACCGAAAATGCATCCTCCAAGACAACACCTATCACCAACTGGTCGGTCAACCTGAGTGCTAAACCACGCCACCATGGCTGGAACTTTGTCGGCTCACCGTATATCTCGCTCTTTGGCTCGAACAATAATACACAGGGCGAAGGTCTTTACAATACCAACGTAAAGATGGGGTACACCGACGCCTTTGGAAACCAACAGGACAAAGAATACATCTATGTCTCTATCCCCGACGGAGGCAATAGCAATACCTACACACAGGCACTGGCTTCGGGCGTTACGATTCATCCGTTCTCGGCATATTTCGTGCAGGCGATAGACCCGACCAATGGGCAAAGCAACACACTGAACCTCACGTATAGCAAGGAGGGCCATCGCACTCTGCCTGAATGGGCTCCGGCACGCACCGCGAAGACCGATGCCCTGATTCTGACCGAGTTGGATATTACCAACGGCGCACTTGGAGACAATACCGGTGTATTGGTAAGCAATGTGTATTCCGCAGAATATGAGATAGGCGACGACCTGACAAAGATGTACGCCGCTGCGCAGAAACCGCAACTCTACACCATCGACGCGCACAACGACAAGATGGCATACCAAGCCCTGCCCGACGTGTTGGCACACGCTATCCCGCTGGGTATCTATGTCCCACAAGCCGGCGACTATACCCTGTCGCTCAATCGCTATGTGAGTCGCTTGGAGGCTGCCGAGGCGGTTTATCTGCTTCACAATGGTGCTGTCGTAGCCGACCTGTTGCTGTCCGACTATACTGTTGCGGCTTCCGCAAAGGGGACTATATCCGGGTATAGTCTGGATATCCGCCGTGCGCCAGAGGTGGTAACCGACATCGTGCCTGCTGCCGGAGATGCACCCTATATCATCGCGCGCGATGGTGTGTTGGCGATTGCCAATCTGCCTGCCGATGCTATCGTACAGGTGTATGACGTACTCGGACATCAGTTGCTCCGTGCCGACACACCTGCCACCGCAACACTGCAAGTGCCTGTGCCGCAGACAGGTGTCTATACTGTGGTGATTACCACCGCCAACGGACAACAAGTGCTAAAGACATTGCTCCGCTAACCGATACTGTTTTTATTGACCCTCAACATATTTGACCTCAACAATGAAAAAGATACCGTTCTTGTTTTGCTTCCTATGGGTGTTGCTCTTTCCCGTCTCGGCGGTAGCGCAATATGCCGGTGCAACACGCAGTATAGTCGAAGATATGACGTCCACATCGTCCTACACCCCTGTGCGGACCGATAGCAGCACGTGCAACTATCGGGTGTGGACACCGTTGTGCAATGGCTGTCGTATCACCCAAGCAGGTTCTGCCTCACCGCAGAAGATAGGCAGTGTGCAATATATAGGGCAGGCATACACCGAGGCAAACAGGCTGATTCCTACGCAGATAGCATTGCGTCCCAACCTGTATGCCATCGGGGCGGTTTCGCTCGACGACGCCAGCGAAGAAACCACACCGGAGACAATGTCCCGCCCTCGTCGGGTCAGCCCGGATGGGGGACTCGGAGAACCCGGTGCCTTACCTGTCGGCGATGTGCCATGGTGGGTGGTTCTGCTCACTGCTGTAGGATATGCCCTGTGCCGATCAAGGCGGATGCATAAACAGAAATCTTACTAAGAAAACTCTTATAACCCAACCTGAATCTGCGGTGCAATACATACCGCAGCCTGTGGAAAAATAGCAAAGGGACTGTCCGACAATAATATGGCAGTCCCTTTTCTTGTGCCTCCCGATAGTCAATCCGATGTCGGACGAGGCACTTTGGTTGGTATCGAATGTATGTGATTAGGCGGTCTCTCTTGATTTACAGCGAGTGGCTGATTGCTGTATTCGGATAAATTTTTAGAGGGCATTATTGGAGAGTAAAATGACCTTAACGGTGTCGTTTATGCCAGATAGAGTCTCACGTTTTTTTCGCGGAGACGGGTAGCCATACCTTGCGGGAGATTGTTGTCGGTTACGATGGCTTGTATCTGCTCCACATCCGTGATATGGCAGAAACTGCGTTTGTTGAATTTCGACGAGTCGAATACGGCTATCGTCTCGCGTGCCTGCGCAATCATTGCTTGATTGAGCATTGCCTCCTCCAAACTGGGAGTGGAAATACCCGAGTCAAGCGAGAACGAGTCCACGCCGAGGAATAGTTTGTAGTTGCTGAAATGGCTGAGCGTATTGAGTGCCAGCGGTCCGACGGTGGAGTGGCTGTTGATACGCACATGCCCGCCGAGGATAATCACCGTAAAACGCTTGTAGCGCATGAGTTCAACGGCGATATTCATCGCATTGGTGATAATGGTCAGGTTGCTAAAACGGTCAAGATGACGGGCTATCTCAAGCGTCGTGGTGCCGCTGTCGAGCATGATGTTGTCGCCGTCTTGTATGAGTGTGGCGGCAAAAGCACCGATACGCTCTTTCTCACGGAAATTGAACATCCGTTTCTGGCCGATGGCGGTATCCTCGTTCTGATTCTCTACGGGACGGCGGATTGCCCCTCCGCGGGTGCGCACCAATAGGTTTCGGTCCTGCAAAATTGTCAGATCCTTTCGGATAGTTACTTCCGAAGTATGCAAAGTCCTGCTCAATTCTGTAACTGAGACTTCATTATTGCTTTCCAACAGGTTGAGAATCATCGCTCTGCGCGATTTGGCAGAGGTGCTTGTCAGTTGTGTCATACGCTTTCGATTTTTCGTTCGCAGGCAAAGTTACGACATATTTTCGAAATATGGTAATAGTTCTTTTCCTTTTCTTTCTTTCGA
>USNU01000042.1 GCA_900556095.1 uncultured Bacteroidales bacterium
TTTTAGAAAATCAAACTATTATTTGTATAATTCAAATAATTGTTGTAATTTTGTGCCGTGAAGTTGAGGAGGGCTTTCGCGGGTGGGGCTGATGTTGTAAGAACAAACGATAGCCGCACGCCCGATAGCCGAACACTCGGCTTTGCAGACATAATAAAAGGCGTTTATATGCGCTTGTTTTGGCACTTAGAAATCCGGAAAATTTCACAACCCAAAGCAAGAAGCAATAAATGCCCTCGTGGTATGTAATGACTGCCCGCGCCTTTCGGTGCGGCGTTTCTGCATATCGGGCGTGGGCGTATATTGTTTATTCTTGTTGCAAGGGTCTTTCCGGAACCTCTAAGTGGAGAATAAGCAAAATGTAAGGCTCCACGCTTTCTTTATGTCCGTACTTCAATCTATTCGTATTGCTTAACAAAGCCAAGTCGGAGCCGCTTGCCACAACACAAAACCTATGGTAAAGATACGGCTGAAAAACTGTTTGCTTTTCGCAACTCTGATGGCGTTGCCTCTTATGGCAGCACAAGAAAAGAAACCCACTCTTATGATTTTACCGAGCGACAATTGGTGCGCTCAGCGTTATTTCACAACCACATACGAGAATCAAGGTGTGCAAGTGGTTGTGTCGGACTATCCTACTGCTTTCCGCGAAGATACCGAACTCGGTGGTGTGGTCAGTAAGGTGGGCGAATTGCTCACCGGTATGGGCTATAGTCTGAAAGACTGCGAGCAGGAGTTCAAAGCAATGCAAACTCGCATAGCAGAAGAAAATGTAGCGATGAGCAGCACGGGCGCAACATTAGTAGAGAGTCCGTTGGATATGCTCAAGCGTCGTACCAAATCGGACATTATTATCCAATTGGGCTGGCAGGTAAACAAAGCACAAGGCGGACACTCCGTAACATTCACGTTAGAGGCTTTTGACGCTTACACAAGCAAGCGTATCGCCACAGCCTCAGGTACAAGCGAGGTTTCAGAAGATATTATTCCCAAACTATTAGAAAATGCCGTGTTGCAAAAGATTGCCGACTTTGATATGCAAATGACGCAATACTATGCCGACCTGCAAGCCAACGGACGCGAAATAGTAATGACTCTCCGCTGTTGGGATAGTTGGGAAAACAACTTGGAAACGGAATACAACGGTGAAGAATTGCTGGATTGTATTCAGAATTGGCTTAATGAGAACACCGTTAATAGTGCGTTCAATCTGACTGACGCCACAGAGACCATGGCTCAGTTTGAGCAAGTGCGTATTCCTTTCTTTGATGAGAACGGCAGGGCGTTGGATGCACGTGCTTTTGCAACCCGATTGCGTAAATACCTGCAACAACAATACCAAATCACCGCCAAAGTGATGGTGCGCGGTTTGGGAGAAGCCAATATTATATTAGGAGAAAAATAAGTATGAAACGACCTGTAATTTTATTTGCCATCTTATGTCTGGCAACTGCCCTTCGGGCGCAGGATATGCCATTGTCCATCACTGCCCTGCAACCCGAATATGAACATATCCCCGAGGAAGCACGCCTGCAGTTGGAAAACCGCTTGGAACAGATACTTACCGACAATGGTGTAACGAGCGGATTGTCCGACCGCTTTGTCATTTCTGCGAAAGTGAATATCACGCAACGCGATGTAATGCCCTCCAATCCGCCTAAAATATCCGAGAAGTTGGAAGTTACAATTACCATTGGTGATGCCGTTGACAACCGTGTGTTTGGCAAAACCACTATTCCCGTAACAGGTATCGGCGTGTCGGAGACCAAGGCACAGATACAAGCATATAAACGCTTGTCTCCCCAAAACGAGAAAATTCGGTTGCTTGTTGCCGAAGCCAAAACACGGATAACGGACTACTATATCAATCATTGCACGGACATACTTACCAACGCCGACCATAAAGCGCAAATGGGACAACGCAAAGAAGCCATTGCCTCGCTGTTGGCGGTGCCGCAAGAGTGCTACGATTGCTATACACAAGCCCAAGTCAAGGCATTGGCTCTCTACCAAGTGGAGATTGACGATGAAGCACAAGCCTGTCTAAAACAGGCACAAGCCGCATGGAATATGAAACATAACTATGAACAGGCTGCCAAGGCGTATGATTATCTGCTTAAGATTAACCCGCACTCCAATGCCGTTGCCCAAGCCGATGCGCTGACCAAGGAGATTGAGAAAACGCTGCGTGCCCAAGAACGGAGCATCGCTGCCAAGAAAGCGGCGGAAGAAGCCGAACAGAAAGCCCGTGCCAAAGAGGTGGACGAACGCGAATGGAACCTGCGTGTGCAGCAGTACAACGACAATGTGCAACTGCGCAAACAGCGTATGGATATGATTCGTGAAATCGGTGTGGCAGTCGGCAATCACTTGCCGGAAACAATCAATAGTGTCGTAAAAAGGTGGTAACATAACGAGAAAGAGAAAATAATAACATAAAATCAAACATGAAGAAATTGATGTCTTTTGTATGGATGTGCTTGATGAGCATATCTATGCTTTCCGCTCAAGGAGTGGAAGAAGTAACACTGGTTGTATCGGGCGACGGTGCCACCAAAGAAGAGGCCACGCACGTGGCTTTGCGTAGTGCTATCGAACAAGCCTATGGTACTTTTGTATCTGCTAATACGACTATATTAAACGATTCTTTGGTTAAAGATGAAATTGTAACGGTGTCTTCCGGTAATATCCAGAAATATACCGAATTGGCGTATATGCAATTAGATAACGGAAAATCGTATGTATCTTTGCAAGCCACGGTGTCGCTGACAAAACTGGTTAAGTATGCCCAAAGTAAAGGGGCGGAATGTGAGTTTGCAGGTGCAACGTTTGGCGCAAACGTCAAACTGTATGAACTCAACAAAGCCAATAGCGAGAAAGCCTTGCAAAATGTTCTGACCGTCTTGGAAAATACGGATGATTTGTTTGATTATGTGTTGGAGATGGGCGAACCGCGTATTAATAATGAAAGAAAGGACGTCAAAATACCCTATACCATTTATCTGTATGCCAATCAGAATACGTCAAATTTCTACAACTATATGAATACAACCTTAAAGGCTATCAGTTATACGGAAGAACAAATACAGCCTTTTGTGAAAATGGGGTATGGTTTTTATCAATACGATATATACAATGTAAACTTGCAATATGGGATGGCTGATGGGTATAAAATTCCTAAGCATGATACTTGTTATTTCTATGTAGATATGTTTGAACGAAACCCTTATAGTCAATGGTTACTGGATTTACCTGGTTATTTTTTTGGTGATATTGGAATTCTATTTATTCAAAAAGCATATAACATATTGTTAAATGATAATATAGGCAATAAATATATGTATGAAGGACCAAACATAATATATAGAGAAGATCTGTTTAGTAGTTGTGGAATTTTTTGCGATGATTACTGCAATGAGTATATTTCGATAAGAAGAGGAATATTTCCTTTCGTATATAGAAGGAGTGACAATGTGTTCAGTAAGTGTTATCATCATACTACTACAGAAAGTATATGTTACATAAATATGGAAAATGCGATAGGGTGTTATGTAGGGCAATCTTATAATCGTAGCACTGTATCCATTCCTACTGATACTCTCTTTAAAATATCAAGTTTCTATCTTACTCAAAAAGATGGCAGGCCTGTTCCTACCACGACTATTTCTTCAAAAGACAAACTATGGGCTAATAATGAAAATGTTGATGAGATAGATAAAATAAGTGAGATAGATGGCATCCCTGTATGCACAGATACTGAATATGATTTGGGCGATATCAAAAGAGGTTCCTCTGCTTCTGTAATATTTCGTTTGGCTAAACGAGACAAATATACTTATTTGTACCCTAAAATTTCAAATTTTACGTTTAACGGGCGTCCTGCGCATACAGATGATGTAGGCATTGGTGGCGGGTTGTTCGGTATGATATCTCCTGTAACCTTTAAGAAGATAGAGGATGACAATTATCACTATGTCCGTGTAACATATAAACCTTCCAAAGGATTCCTTGCCTCTACCGGCCCGTTTCGGGCAGAGATTAGCATAAATATGCAAAACGAAGATGGTGAGGTTGATATCAAAACTGTTGAAATCATAGGAAACATAAAATAGTGTGATATGGACGGAATAATAAGACATACTTATTCAAGGCTAACTTTGTATGACTTGCTGGCAATGTTGCTTCCTGGTATATTGTTCGTAGGCGAAATTCTATATCTTTTGGATATACCATTGGAAAACAAAATATCAGTCTCGCTCATTGTTCTTTTAGCATATCCGGCAGGTTTAGTACTGCATAGTCTTGCGGAGTGCGTGTGGAACAATTGGCTTTATTTACGGAATAAGCCTGAGCATATCAGAATAAGTTTGAATGAACTTCTTCAGAATGAAAATACGTATATGTTGAAACGATTAGTGGAAATTGATAATGCCTTGCAATTAAATACTGATGATGTGACTGATAATCAACTTCTTGACAAGTATAATAAAGCCTACTATTATGTAGTTGATGTGAAACAGCACGGAAATACAGTTCGCACATTGGAAGGACAAATAGCCATGATGCGAAATATGGTTATTCCCTTTATCGCGTTGATGTTTGTGATATACAAGTATTATTACCATATCGAAACTTTTGCCTGTTGGTTCAAAGAAAATTATCTCTTTCGCATACCAACATTATTTCTTCTAATACTTGGAATTTTTGTGATTGTTGTTTTTTGCGGTAGTGCAAAGAGAAAACAAAAAGCCATCTATCATCGTGTGTGGGAAGATTATGAGTATTTACAACGTATGGAAGCCAATTATGAAAAGACTGAATAACCTGTTGTTTGTCCTATTGCTGGCACTGCCCAGTATTGCACAGGGGTATAATACAGAACGCACATCTTTTACGCGATTCCTTGTCCGTATGTACAACAATGCACCCTTCGAGGGAGTGCGCATTGTGCAGGACTACGACAGCACCTATCTGATGTCCGTCCTGTTGTTAGACCCATCCAAATATGGTGGCAACGAGAGTGCGATGAACCGCGTGGCGTCTGTCAAGGCGATGTCGCAGGCAAACCGTTTTCTGAATGGCTCGTCCATTACCGATGACCTGATAATTCGTACCACTGAAGATGCTGCGGGACAGAGTACCACAGAGATAATCGAATCTATCCGCGAGCACTCTATGGGCTACGTGCAGGCATTGGAACAACTGACCAATTTCCGTGATGCGAACGGTCGCCAAGTATTTATTTTTCTCGGGCGTAAGCCTAATTGATAGGATTAGATGATTATTTATTATGATGTTTCAAAACAAATAACAACCGGTAGAATCGGAAATACTTCTCGTTTGTTCTCCAATAGTTGCAATTTTACTGCAAAACAGGCTGCCCAATTGATTTCGGCAGCCTGTTTTGCAGTAAAAAGGGTAGGATTATTCTCCCAATAGTTTCTTCCGCCACAAGGGACTATGCGGACACTTTTGCATTAAAACTTGCGGAATGAATTTTGAATATGTTGTGGAATAGACAGACTGCGCATATTTGGGATAGTACTTCCCGATGGGGAGGCGGTGGTTTTTCGTTTGTATATATCCATAAAAAGCAGAATCTTTGCACGGAGATCGGGAAAAACGTATTTATAGTATACCCGTTGGCGGAATTAAGTTAGTGCGTTATATGGGGAACTAATTGAGATAAGGAATGTTATTAAACGGGCATAGTTATCTCGTACACACATAGAAAAAAACAGGTATAATAGTGGTATAAGAGAAGGGAGTGCTAGGGTAGTGGTAGGGCAATACATGCGAGATCGGACGCTAAATGATTCATAGGGTGCTTATGCCTTTTACCTTGAATTGTCTCTGATTTTAGTGTGGTTACGATGACAAAAAGAGCACTCTATTGCATATGTCAGAAAAAAGCAGTAACTTTGCGCGCATTGAATTGCGCGCGGCTGCTGCCGCATGCGTATTATGTGCGAAACTTAATGAAACGCTTTTTCTACATATTAGGTGTGTTTCTTGTCAGTTTACTACTGGTAGGAGCAATGCTCGTTTGCGTACTGACAAGCGATAAAGTGGAAACGGCGGCAGTGCGGCTGATAACCGAAGAACTGAGTCGTGGTTTATACGATATTGTCGTATATAAAACGCCGAAATCGGCAGCGTGGAATACAAGTTTCCTGCTCGACTGCGTATCCGAAACATCTATCTGGCAGATCAACAGGGTGACACCCTACTCTATTTAGACGAAATTTATGCCCATTTTCGCCCTTTGCCACTATGGCAAAACGAGATTCGTTTCTCCCGTGTGGACATACGTGGAGGCGTAGCGAATGTCTATCGTTTGGACGATGAGCAGTACAATTATCAGTTTCTTGTTGATGCTTTTCATTTAGAACGTGAACGCACTCCGTTCCGCTCTTTCCTATCGGTGCGCGATATACGCATAGAGCAGATTAGGGCGCGCTACAACGACTATCAGGCGCAGTTGGACCATGCATATATGGACTTGTATCATTTCACGCTTGATTCGTTGGATGCAGAAGTGCGAAGTTTGTCGTTGGCGGTACAGAATCCGACCGATCAACTATACGTGGAAGAGTTGCAAGCGCGGCTTGTCTATAACGATACCTTGCTGGGTATGCCACGATTGTATATCCGTCTGCCCCAATCGGAGTTGGATGCGAGCGGAGTGAAATGTACGATAAGCAAAGGAGCCAGCAATCACGGGGAGCATAACGGGCATTGTACAATTGACCATTCTACGACAGCAGGGCGTCTGCTCACGGAAGGTAATACTATTCGTTTGCACATTACCCGTGCAGAGGTAACGCCTCGTGATTTGGCACTGATAGTACCAGCAGTGCGCAGTTTGGACAAGCCGATACGTATAACCGGCGATGTTTTCGGCACTGTGGATAGTATTCAAGCGCAGGATCTGTCACTCCACTACAATAACCAACGTTTTTTTGCGGGGTCATTGACAGCATCAGGCTTGCCCGACATCAGCGATCCGTATCTGAAAATGAGTTGCCAAGACTTATTTCTGAATGCGCGTTTTCTGCAGGATTTGTTGAGCGATCTCTATAACCGTCCTTACCGTCTATCCAAAGAGGTGCACCGCTTGGGTGATATCCACTACCGCGGGCAGATAGAGGGGCGTTTGCATGATATGACTTTGCGTGGTGCTTTTCGCACGGCATTGGGCGTTATCACCACCGACGGACAACTGCAATCTGACACCGTTTTCCGTAATATGACCTACAATGCCCGTATAGCCACCAAGCGTTTCCAATTAGGCAAACTATTAGGTAATACTGACTTAGGTCCCATTTCATTGGATGTCAGTTCGCGCGGGAAGGTGGTATCGGGCAAGGCTTCCGGCAACATAAATGCCCACGTGCGTAACCTGACTTACAAAGACTATACATATGAAGAACTTCGTGCCAATGGGCAATTCCGTCCACAACATTTTGATGGTACAGTGAGTATCAACGATGAAAATATAGAGATGTATTTCTCAGGTTTGGTAAACCTAACACAAAAACAGCCCGATATAAACTGCGACTTGCGTTTAGTGCGCCTGCGTCCCGGCGTGCTGCAACTATCCCCAAAACTGGAAAAGATGGAGATTAGCAGCACTATGGCTATCAATCTGAGCGGCCGCAATCTCGATGATATGAGCGGCTATCTGGTTTTGGACTCTACACGTTTGCGGAACGGCAACGACAGTGTGCTGATGAATCAACTCAAACTCATCGTACAAACCGGTGTCGGCACGCAGAAACAGATTCATCTCACAAGTGACTACCTGACTGCCGGTGTGAATGGACAATTCCGCTACAAAGAGTTGCCCGATATGCTGCTGCGACAGGCAATGCGTTACCTACCGAATGCGTTTACCGCCACGGAACAATACCGTATCCGTCAGACACAGCGCACCCATTCGCGCATAGATGTGTACGTATACGGGCATAAACTGCGGGCTTTGCAGCGTGTGCTACGTTTGCCCACCCGTATCAGCGATCAACCCGTTATCAAAGGTTTCCTGCACGAGGACAAAAACATCTTCGGCCTAATGGCGTATGCCCCCGGCGTACGTATCAACGGCAAAACGATACAAGACATTACCCTTTCGCTGGATAATATAGGCAACAGCGCTAACCTGTCATTGGCGGCAGAAGCACTGAATATGGGAGCAATGCTGCGTGCGACAGCAGAAGGCGACTCGCTATCCACTCATCTCACGCTCCATCAAACCGACTCGGCGGCACACGTCTATGGCGGCGACATCAGAATGCAGACGCACTTCATGCAATATGCAGGTAAACCGTTGATAGATATGCATATACAGCCATCGGAATTCCAACTGCGTGACTCAACCTACACCATCAACGACAGCCATATATCCTATTGTGTAGCCGACACAACCCTCGGAATACAGAACTTCAACATACAAGCCGCACACCAGTTTGTCCGTGCAACGGGTATGGCCTCCACACGCGCCACCGACTCGCTCTATGTCGAACTGGGCAATATCGATGCCGGCTATGTGCTTCCCTTTGTGCTGCCGGAAGATGCGCTCAAATTAGGCGGCAGTTTGACCGGTTGGGCTACATTGTACAGTCTATTCTCCAAACCCGTTTTCGAGGCAGATGTACGGTTAGATTCCGCCCAATTAAACGACACTTATGTGGGCGATGCGGTAGCAACCGTGGCATTAGACAAGACAACAAAAGATATAGTTATCAACGGCGATGTAGTCAAGGATTCGCGCCTGCTTGCCCATGTGGACGGCAATGTGGAAACCAACAAAGGTAAATGGGGCATAATGATTTATCCCGACTCTATCCCACTCAGTTTTATAAACCATTGGACACAGGGTATCATCAGCGACATTTCGGGCTACGGGAGCGGTGTGGTGCACGTGTTCGGAGAGC
>USNU01000043.1 GCA_900556095.1 uncultured Bacteroidales bacterium
CGAATGGTTCGTATATCAATGGGCAAAAAGTACATCATAGTTCTATTACAATTCAGCAGGGAGATATTATCACCTTGGGACATCAATACACCCTTAATATGAATGATGTAATCCGCTATTTAGGCGGTAGTCGTGATACACAGCGTACGCCACAAGTCCCCGGTACGGCACGGGAAATTCCTACTCCTATTGTGCGACAAGAGCCACAGCACGCCGAAGAATATCATGGTACGATGCCGGATTCTCATATGGGATTGGCAATTGTGTCGCTGCTTTTAGGTATATCAATTCCTCTTTGTTGGATATTGAGTGCTTTGGCAATTGTTAATGCTTCTCAGGTGGAATCCAGATGGAAAAATAAGGATTATAGTGGAGCGAATGATGCATCCGCCAAAGCCAAGAGATTGGGGTGGTGGTCTATCGGTATAGGCTTTGCCTATTCTTTGGGTAATTATGGTGATGAGTGGTGAATTATAATCTCAAAAATGTATATATGTCAAGTTCAAATCAAACCTACAAGAAAACATTATCCGGTTCGGTAGGTGCCGGAATGGGAAGCCTCATCGGTGGGGGAAACAAAACATACTATGTGTTGGAACACAAGGTATCTTCCAAGTATCACAAAGCAGGTGAGACACAAGAGATTATAGTGGACCAAATTGAATTGGGACGCGATTCGAGTTGTGGTGTACAATTTGATGAGTCATTCCAAACGGTTAGTCGTCATCACGCCGCCATTGTTCGCGATGGGGATAATTGGAAACTTATCCAACTCAGTAAGACCAACACTACTTTTCTGAATGGTCGTCCTATTAAGAATGAGTGGTATTTACAAAACGGTGATGAGATACAACTATCCGTCAATGGTCCGAAACTTGGTTTTATTATTCCTCAAAATAACAAAGTAGGCACTATTGGTCTGAGTCGCCGATTAAGTGCATTCCGTCAACAAGCCCTCAAACCATACAAAACGGCTATGTGGAGTATGGCTGCATGTATCTTGCTGCTTATCTGTGCAGGCGTTGGTTGGGGTGTATATGACCATAAGCAAGATGTGGAATATCGGGCACTGACAGAACAACAGAGAATTGAGGCAGAGCAACAACACCAAGAGGCATTAGCCGCCGCCAAAGCAGAGCGTGAGGCTTTGGAAAAACAACTCAAGCATATCAAAGCGGATATGAAACGGCTTAAAAGCGGATCCAATCAAGACGTGGTAGAGCCAACCAAAGTATCTCGCTCTACGACATCCAATAAGTCCATTGCAGATTGTGAACCGCATGTATATTTTGTATATATCAAAAAAATCGTTGTTACATATAATGGTGAAACCAAGACATTGGAGGATGTTGGTACGGGTACCGGTTTTCTCTTGTCTGATGGACGCTTTATTACGGCTCGCCATGTGGTGGAACCATGGGCTTATCCTTCGGGACCGGACGATACCAACAATCTGATATGCAACGCTATTGTAAATAATGGCGGTAAGGTAGTTTGTTATCTGGATGCCTATTCGCCAACAGGTAAGGTATTACATTTAGTCTCCACCAATGCGAAAATCAACCGTTCTACCGATGAGACAACCAACTATGATGGTGCAACACTTCGTCTTGCGGCGCACGATGCTACCGATTATGCATACTTCCAAACCAATGAACGTGTAGGGCTGAATTTTAATGCCACTTTGTCGAAGCAACTATCGGTGCAAACCAAACTGACTATACTCGGCTATCCGATGGCACTTGGTGCACACTCTCCGGGTGATATTCATCCCATCTACAGCGAAGCAACCGTTGCACGCGAAGGATTGGAGCAGGGGTATATTCTCACTACTGCCACTACTTTTGAACATGGCAATTCCGGTGGTCCTGTCTTTGCAACGACCACGGATGACGAACTCATCGTAGTGGGTATTGTATCGGCAGGCGCAGGACGCTCCACCGGCTTGGTAGTTCCAATTTCTGCAATCAAATAAAATGATAATGATTATGAAAAACGAGAAAGTATTATTTCGTATGGCGGCACGCTGCGAGGCTGCAGGACGCCCGAACAATGAAGATAACTATCAAATAGATGCCGATTTGTCTGACGACAAGTGGGGCTTTACGGCGGATGCACAAGTTGAGTTAGGTAAGAAGGGTGCTCTGCTGGTTGTATGCGATGGAATGGGCGGAATGAATGCCGGCGAAGTAGCCTCCGCCATTGCTGTAGAAACCATCAAAAGTCGTTTTGCAGCGGATCAACTGACCGACAATGCATTGCATTGCCTTTTGAAGTTCGCCCATCTTCTTCACTTGCTTGTTGAGAAAGTTATGCGACTATCAAGAAACATGGCAAGGAGCATCCGGACACTGCCGGCATGGGTTCTACCATTGTGTTGGCATGGCTGCTTGGCAAGAAAGTGTATATCGGTTGGTGTGGCGATAGTCGTTGCTATTGCTATAATTCCAAAACCGGATTGGTTCGTTTGAGCCATGACCACTCGTATGTGCAGGAATTGGTTGATGCCGGCAAACTGACCGAAGAACTTGCCTTTGACCACCCTAACAACAATATCATCACACGTTCTTTGGGAGACCCTAATGGAACGGCGCGCCCCGATGTAAAAGAGTACGATCTCCATAACGAGGATATTCTGCTTTTGTGTTCTGATGGATTATGTGGTTGCCTGCGTGATAATGAGATAGAGGAGCAACTGGCTGCTCACCAGACCTCTATGCAGGAATGTCGTGATGCACTATGGGCAGCAGACGAGGCGGCTGGGTGGCATGATAATGTTACAGTCGCTTTGGCGCAAGTCATCAGTGGCGCAATGCCTGCAGTCTCTGCCTACACACGAACATCCAATTCTGCTGCCAAAGCATTGCTGCAAGCCAATAGACGTCTCAAAATCATTATTGCTGTTCTTGCCGTATTGCTGGTAGTGATCCTCGCTGTGGTAGCATACAACCCAGCCAAACGATTTATTACTAAGGAATACGCGGGATTCGTTTGGCAAGATAGCATCAAAAATACTAATACACAAAATCAAGATAGTATACAATTTGGCAAATCGGGATCCGACGGAGATGCCGACAAAGCAAAAACAAAGGATGCAGAACCGGGTGCGGATGGAAATGCTTCAACTGAAACCGAGAACTCGACTAACGATTAAATTATGCAACTACAAGAAAACACGCTTTTTGCGAATAGATACCAACTTATCAACCTTTTGGGACGCGGTGGTTTCTCAGAAGTTTGGCTGGCAAAAGACAATTGGACGCACCTCAAGATTGCGCTCAAAGTATATGCACCCGGCACCGGAATGGACGCCAATGGCTTGCAGGAGTTCTGCGGAGAGTTGGCAAGCGTATATGATCTTAATCATACCAATCTGCTCAAGCCGCAGCACGTGGATACGTGGGAAAATATGCCGTACTTGATTATGGCATATTGCTCGCAAGGTTCATGCGGCAGTAAGTTGGGCAAGATGTCCGAAACGGGGATGTGGAAGTTTATCCATGATGTAGCAGCCGGTCTTGCCTATCTGCATGGGAAAGATGTGGTACACCAAGATATAAAACCTGACAACATCTTGATTGACGATGCAGGAAACTATCTGATTACCGATTTCGGCGTTTCCACCCGTGCACGTAGTACGTTGCGCAAGAGTGTGGTTTCTTCCTCGGGTGGCGGTACAACCGCTTATATGGGACCGGAGCGTTTCTCTCGCCAACCGGCTCCTACCAAGGCAAGCGATATATGGTCGTTTGGTGCGATGTGCTTTGAGTTATTAGAAGGTGTTGTCCCCTTCGGCGAGATAGGTGGTGGCATGCAGAAAGGCGGTGCGGAGATACCCGCTATCACAGCCGATGTCTCGGATGCCCTCAAATACACTATCACCAAGATGCTTCAAAAAGAGACTTGGGATAGACCTACAGCCGCCACTTTGGTAGAATGGGCAAGCAATCCTAATGCTATCGAGGTGGATTATTCATTGCTTGAAGAGACCGAACCGGTAGCAACGCCGTCGGTAAATGCTACGGATAGCGACCGCAGTACGCAACGGGTAGATCCTGCAGCAGGTGTCGGACAAGCCACACAGCGATTGGGTAATGTGCCTACGGAAGAGAAGACAGTGCCATTGTCTGTTTCTCCAACGACAATCCACATCCCTGCAGAGGGAGGTGCTCAAGTGATAAATATCAAATCGGATGATACAAATTGGAGAATTGGTCGTTATGACGAGTGGATACATTGGGTAAGCAATAATAGTAATAGTTTTGTGTTACGTTTTGATAAGAATAAAACAGGCAAAACCCGTGAATGCTCATTGGATGTCAGAGCACACGATACTAATGGGAATCTTGTGTTTGCAACAATTCAAGTCTCTCAAAGTTCCTTACCTAAGAGTAATAATTCTTGGTGGAAATGGCTGTTGTTGGGTACTATCCTTTCGATAGCACTGATAGTTGGTATAGGTATTATGCATAAAAACCAGGAAGAGAAACAGCGTTTAGTATATGCCCATTCTGCAGCCGTAACACGTTTTGAAGAGCAACTTGACGCTGCCGATTTAGATAATATTGCTGCTTTGGAAGATGCGCTACAGAGTTTGCGTGACATTGAGAATATCGAAGATAATAGCAAGTATTCCGGCGGATATGTCTATTATAACAAAAAAGAATCACTCAAAGACAAAACGCAATCCTTATACAATACTGCCAATCATCGGTATCAGATAGCCCCTGTTGGAACTAATACCGAACAACGAAATAAGGAAAAACGTGATAGACTAAATGAAATTTATAATAAGATTTAATATGAAACGATTAATTCTATTAGGTTGCTTAATATACGCTTGTTCATTTTTCGTCTATGCTGATGACGAATGTGCGCTTACACTCCAAGAGGCAAAATCTAATTACAATGCAGGAAATTATCAAAAAGCAAAAGAGTTATATAACTATATAGTTTCAGAATGTGGAGAAAGTTATGGTAATGCTGCTGCTATGCTAAGGCAATGCGAAGAAATGCTGACACCCAAGTTGTCTGTCAGCAGATCCAACATATCGGTGGGGGCCTCATCTGGTTCTACTATGCTGTCGGTTACAAGTAATCGTCATTGGGAACTGCGAAATACCAATTCAAATATGTTCTCGGTTTATAAAAATGGAAATGAAATTACTATTAACTACTATGCTAATTCAAGTTCCTCATCTCGTTCGGATTATTTTGATGTTGTAACTGCAGATGGTAGCAAGTCTGTGCGGATAACCATATCTCAGTCGGCTGCAAGTATTGCTTCTACATTGTCGGTTAGTAGAACGAGTATTTCTTGTTCTGCAAGTGCTACTACCGAATACATAACCGTCAATTGTAATACAAATTGGGAAATTCAATATCCTACAGGTACTATGTATCGTGCTACACGTTCTGGAAATATGGTAAAGGTCGAAATCTCTGCTAATTCTGCAACAAGTAGCAGAACGGATTATTTTTATATCAAGACTGCAGACGGAAGCAAAACACAGAAAATATCTTTGACACAATATGGGAAAACATCGGCATCTTCTTATAATGCATACGCTACTATCCATAAAGCATGGATAGAGTATAATGTGTATGAAAATGGAGTAAAGGGTATGCGTGTACATGTCAAATTTGATGCATATAGTGTACTAAAACACAAAGTAGGAATAGTTCTGCATTTTAGCAATGCTGCAGGTGAGGAATTAAAAGATTATAATGGAAAATATGTGGATACAGGTGGCAAAGTTGCGCATTCAGATAATACGACAGCACTTTATACAAATACGACATGGAATGACTTTACATTGTTTTTCCCATATTCAGAATTACACATCTCATCTGGTAGTAAAAACATAAATTTAACGGCAGAGATTGGCGTCTATGATTGGACCACAAATATGTGGCTCTCAGCAAATAATTACACTGTAACATTCTCTTTTTCTAATTAAACATCACTATGCAAAGAAAAACAATTTTATATGGTAATGGTTTGAATCTCCTCACAACGGGGGCACCCAAATGGGACAATTTGCTCACACAAATTGATAGCACTTGGCATACTCCTCCTGCTTTACAATGTATTGCTTTGCCTAATACCATTCAGTATGACCAGTTAGAACTAACTTCGTCTATGTTATCACCTCAATTGATAGAGAATTTGTGTGACGCAATACGTGGTCCGTGGAATAATCAAGTGTACGAACAACTAAGTTCTATCCCCGATGTGAATTATCTAACGACCAATTATGACTTAACTTTGGAAAGTTATTTGCAACATACGCTTTCGGGAAAAAAAGAAACGTTATATAACCTATATTCTTATTATTCCATAGCCCCGTATGAGAATAACTTGTATGATAGTGGAAATATCTGGCATATACATGGTGACATAAACCGTACACAATCTATCATTTTAGGATATGACCACTATTGTAAACAAATAGCAAAAATACGAGACTATATTCCAAAATCCTATACAAAAATCCTTTCTAAAGGATTCCTTAGAAAATATGATGAGGATTGGAAAGGTCAATCTTGGGTTGATTTGTTCTTTAATAGTAACATATTCATTATAGGTTTAGGGTTAGGATTTGCAGAATTAGACCTTTGGTGGATATTGGATTTATGGGCTCGTTGTAAGAAAGTCGGCATCGTTTCCAATGAAATAACCTATTTAGATGCAATTTGTGGGACTCCATCACATTGTAAGAACCCTTTCAAGCGTGTATTACAGGATTTTAGAATAACCTATCGCCAAATGTCGGATTCTACATACATTGGTGCCTATGAAAGATGTTTGGATTATATCTATTCAAAATAACTAAAGTATAACGCAGATAAACGAGCAACTAATTCATTGTACCATAACTGGTTACAATTAGTTCACACTTTTGTGGTCCACAAAGTCGTGTACCGCAGAAAGTAATGCAACAATGGAAACTTTAGACGCTTCGCTAAATTAAAAGAATATGCAACTTCAACCTAATACATTATTTCATAACCATTATACCCTTGTTCGATTGATAGGGCGTGGTGGGTTTAGTGAGGTATGGCTTGCAAAAGACAAATATACCGGTTTGGATCTCGCTCTCAAAATCTATGCGCCTAATGGTGGTATAGATAACGATGGCATAGAAACCTTTGCCGGTGAGATAGGTCGTATCTACAACCTAAATCACCCTAATTTACTCAAAACGCAGCATTTTGATGTGTGTAACGGCATACCATATCTTATAATGCCCTATTGTGCCAGTGGTTCTGTTACCAAGCGTGCTGGGCAGATGAGCGAAGATGAGATATGGAACATACTTCACGATGTTGCTGCAGGATTGGCTTACTTGCACGAACATAATATTGTGCACCAAGACATTAAACCTGACAATATTATGCAAGCCGCTGATACGCATTACGTTATTACTGATTTTGGTATCTCAACAAAAACCCGTGCTACGTTATCTAAAACTCAATTAATGAACAATGTGGACTTAGGTACTGCGGCATATATGGCACCTGAGCGTTTCTCTACCAATCCTGCTCCTACTTTTGCGAGCGATATTTGGGCATTAGGTGCTACACTCTACGAACTCATCACAGGCTCTGTTCCTTTTGGTGATGGAAATCTTCCCGGTGGACTTCTGCAAAAAAGTGGAGCAGAATTACCTTCTTTACATGCAGGTATATCCGATTCGTTGCGTGAGATTATAATGAAATCGCTATCACTAAATCCTTCAGATAGACCCAAGGCTGCGGAATTGATGCACAACGATGCAAAACCGCCAATTATATCTTCTCCCACCCCCAAAAAAGAAAAAACGAACGCTTGGCGAGTGCTTGCTTTGACATTTGTCATAATGGTAGGATTTATTATTTATGTGGGGATTAAAACTGGTGATTATTGGAAAGCCTTAGGTGGATGTGTACTCTCTGTAATAGAAGGTGCGATGGGGATGATGCTGGGCGGGTTCGTTCTCTTTTTTTTCCCGGTTTGCAGTGATGATGAAAAAAAGTTCCTCTTGCCCATAGGGTTTTACTTCGCAGAGTGCACTTCTGTAGTGTTGCTATTATTAGAATGGGACTTACTATAGTTCACACTCTTGTGGGCCATAAAGTTGTGGACCGAAGAAATCGACGCAGAAGTACTACAAAAAAGTGAAAGAGATAAATCTCTGAGTAAAAAGATATTCCGTCTCTATGATAAACCCGTCACAACCATTGTTGCCTGATAATATTTCATGGAAAATCGTTTGGATAAAACATAAAAAAATATAAAGATATGAACCGATTAATAGTTCTTTTGGCGGCACTCTGTATGTCAGTGATGTCGCTTGTGGCGCAGCAGACTGCGCAGATTAGGCAGTTGATGGATAGTGCACAGTATGAGGAAGCGGTGCAACTATGTACCATCGAGTTACAACAACACCCCAAGGACGGTATGCTGTATCGCTATCGTGCTGTTGCCAACCTTATGCAAGAGCAATATGGCATGGCGTTGCAGGATATAGATATGCTTCTCAAGTACGCCAAGACTTCGGGGCTATCCGTCAGCGAAATCTATCAACTGCGTGGTGCTACGTATGCACAGATTGGCGAGAATCAAAAGGCATTGGATGATTATACTACCGCTATCAAAAAAGACAAAAAAAACGCAGATGCGTATGCAGATCGAGCAGAGTTGTACAGCCAAATGGAGAACTATGCGGCAGCCCTTGCGGATTACAAATCGGCAAACAAACTGGCACCAACCAACGACTTGTACTTGGTGGAGATAGCGCGTTGCACACTCCAATTGGGCAAATATGAAGAGGCACGCATCATGCTAAACTCCCTTACATTGCTCTATCCCTACAACGCAGAGGCATGGCGGGTG
>USNU01000044.1 GCA_900556095.1 uncultured Bacteroidales bacterium
ACAGAGTCCGTCCTCCATTGCAGGTCAGGCTCCACATTCTCCCACGGCTGCTCATTGCGGATGTCCGACACCTGCTCGCGCATAGGAACAAACGCATTCGCCTGCCCTTTGTACTTGGCAAAATCCACGTACTCGGGTTCGATACGCCTACACGAGACTAACGCCACAAGAAGCAACAGACCGTATGTTATATATGATATGTGTTTCATATTGTCAGAAATTGCAGCCGACAGAGGCTGAGAACATACGCGAACCGAGCATATAGATAAAATTGCGCCCGGCGATAGCGTTCAAACCACCAATCTCCACAGAGACAAAGCAATGTTTGCCACCGGCTTTGAGTCCCAACAGCGTAAATCCCCAAGCGGGTGTCCACGCAAGCGTACGCCCATACATATCCGTTTCCGTACCGCCGTTTACGCCCACTCCGAACATGAGTGCCGAATAGAGATTGACGTGCGGTTTGTGGCAGTAGGAGAACCGCATAGCAGGCATCAGGCAAGCATTGTAGAACGAATGGTCCTTGCTCGGCTCTGGCAAAGGTTGAGTGCCTACTCTCGTAACATCCCACCATACCTGTTCATAATCGGCCTGTACGCCAAGAGAAAACCACGGGCGAAAGTAGTACTGGTACTCAACAAAGATATGCCCCGTATAGCGATAGCGGTTGGTACTATTAGAATTGTGGTACATTGCCTGCTCATAGAGCATATCGCCCCAACCTATACGCAGTTCGTTGCGCACCGACATACGTTCTTCACGCGTGAGTGCAAACAGATTAGCCGAAGATAGCAAACCTACCAAAACGAGCCATATGGGAAGAACGCGATGTTTCACAGAGAGACTTATTGAATAACGGAAAGAACGGTTTCGCCGACAGCCTGAAGAGTGGCGGTGCTGATATTACGCATATCGTCTTGCTGCGTGTGCCACCACGAAGGGAAGCCCGTAGCATTACGTGTATCATAATGGATAATATCCACGCAAGGTATGCCGGCAAGGGTGTTGACATAGTAGTGGTCGTCCACAATAGGGTACGCCTGCTGATTGGTAAAATAACGTCCATGCCCCAATGCAGCCGCAGCACGCCAGACAGTCTCTACATAACTCTCGGCATACTGTGTAGAATACATCTCGCGCGGGAAAGACGCATCGGGTGCACCGACCATATCAAGCAAAATCCCGAAGCGGTATTTTACGTTATTTCCGTTTTGGGCATATTCGGAAGCCCATAGTTGGCTACCGAGACACCAAGTATTTTCACGCTCGATACCAGTATAGAACTGCGGAGTCCCCATATCCTCGCAATCGAAGAACACAATATCTACGGGCGTAGAGAGCGTAGAGTCGGCTACCTGTTTTCCGAGTTGGCGTGCCACCTCGAGCAACACCCCTACCCCGCTGGCACCATCGTTAGCACCGGGAACATTGAGAAAACGGTTTTCGTACTCCTCTTCCTCATCACACCAGGGGCGAGTGTCGTAGTGCGCACACAAGAGGACTCGAGAGCGGTCCCGTGTATTATCAGTATAGAAATGTCCGATGATATTGAATACCGCTTGCGGACGTCCGCTATAATCAAGCATAGAACCTTTCTGCAACTCAACCTCCGCACCATACGCACGCAGTTGCTGCATAAGGAATACGGCACAATCGGTGTGCGATTTGCTATTCGGGACACGAGGACCGAAACGGAGTTGGCGGGAGATAAACTGATAGGCTGTATCTGCCGCAAAAGCTGGACGCTCAAGTACGGCGGATTTCTTGTTGCCACAAGACGTAAGTGCCAAGAGCAACAGCAATAATCCGAAAAGAGGTTTCTTCATGTTGTAGGGAACGTTAATTATCATGTAATTAGACGTTAATTATTTTTGGAAACATGTAATTAGCCATTAATTATCCATCCATTAAATTAGGGCAACGTGGCGAATGGACTACCAATAGGGCTAATAGGACAAATATATAGCACCTGTAGTGATCGGGATCTGACACTATAGGTGCTATTATCGTTAGTGGATATTCAGTTCGCTGACGCTGGAGTGGGTCTGGATTGCTTGGATAGTAAGAGCAATCGGTTTAGCCAGACTCTCAACGTGCACTTTGCTACAACGGGTGGTATCAAAGGGCAGAGAATCGGTGAATACCAGTTCTTCCAACTCACTATTCTCGATACGCTCACAAGCCGGTCCCGACATAATACCATGGCTGACCACAGCACGGACACTCTTGGCACCCGCTTTCTTCATCACTTCGGCGGCCTTGCAGAGCGTACCCGCCGTATCTGCCATATCATCCACTATAATCACATCCTTACCATAGACATCACCCAGGACACGTATCTCACTCACCTGGTTGAACACCTCACGGTTTTTGTAACAGATAACCATGGGCACATCACGCTCGGTCATACCATGCATTTTCTTGGCAAAAGCCGCCGCACGCTTGGAACCGCCCACATCAGGCGAAGCAACAATGAGTTTTTTAAGATTAAGACTCGCCACATAAGGAGCAAGAACATTGGAGCCGTAGATATGGTCAACAGGAATATCAAAGAAACCTTGAATCTGGTCGGCGTGGAGATCAACGGTAATGACACGGTCGGCGCCTGCACCCTGAATCATATTGGCAACCAGTTTGGCACCGATAGAAACGCGGGGTTTGTCTTTACGGTCCTGACGCGCCCAACCGAAATACGGAATGACGGCAATGACTTTGTAGGCACTGGCACGCTTGGCGGCGTCAATCATAAGGAGCAACTCCATAAGGTTGTCGCTACTTGGGCAGGTGGATTGTACGAGATAGACCGAATGCCCGCGGACAGACTCGTTAAAATAAGCGGCGAACTCACCATCGGAGAAACGGTCGATATGTACATCGCCTAATTTACAGCCGAGTTGGTCACAAATACGTTGCGCGAGGGCTTCGCCCTTAGAGCCCGCAAAAACCTTGTACGGGCTTAATTCTGTTGCCATAATGTTTTGCTTGAAGACTTTACAAAAAGTCCACGAAAGGAAAAAAAGTTTATAAACCTGAGTCAAGCACATCTTCCTTGCGTCCTTCTGAACCCATCGGCAGAAACCGCGGTTTCAAACTTCCGCAAGGCAGCCTGTCAAGACCCCTATCTTTTCTTTTTCTTATTTTGGTCGGGAGCAGAAATGCGAGCCATCGGGAGGGCCTCAAAAGCGGGGAAATCACACCTAATTTTGCCGTCAGACAGGCGTTCCAAGTCCTCACGGACGCGATTGAGTCCGGACTCTTGGTCTTTGTTCCAAACCAGATTCTTCTGACGCATACATTGCGCTATGTAGATTACCAACGCTTCACGCTCCTGTTGGTTTTCGATAGTACATGCGTATGCAATCATATCCTGAATAATCCGCCCATAATTGCGCATACGAATGGGCGTGGTATTACGAGTAAGAGTTTGTTTCATCTTGTTTTTGACAGGACCATGGCTCTACAAGCCACAGACCTTATATTATATGTTCTATTTTTCGATTCATTCGCCTCCGGTCAGACCCGCTTTAGACCCGCTAAATTTATCCACTCAGAAAATGGCGAAAATGTTGCAGTTTTTCAAAGACGACACCTTATTGTAACAGTCTGGAAACGGAGTCCGAAAACGGAGGACGGTATCACTTGCGTCGAATGAGATAAATCATCGTGGGATAGTGGTCGCCATAACCATCCTGCCACACACCACTTTTGTGTGTACGGAGGGGCGTACCTTTGTCCTTGCCCTCTTGGACGGTGAGGAAGTCCTTATTAAATATCTGCGATTTCCAATACGTCCACTTGCCCGATTCCAACCTGGCGTTCATCAGCGGTTCGGAGATGATAATCTGGTCGAAGAGATTCCAACTGCCATTGTACGCCAACGAGCCTATGCCACGGTCGAGTTTCTGCCACATTGTATTGAAATAGCCCTGCGGCTCCACCTCTTCACGGGTTTTCTTTGCCCCAAGCACTTCGGCGCAACTATGATTGAACGGGTCATCGTTGAGGTCGCCCATAATGATGATTTTCGCTTGCGGTTCACGATGATAGATACTATCGCAGATGCTCCGAGTGAGCATAGCAGCCGTGTCTCGCGACGGGCGGGAAGAGAGTTCCCCACCATAACGACTTGGCCAGTGATTAACCAAAATATGAACTCTCTCCGGCGTCCCTTCACCAACAAGGTAGCCCGAAACAAGCAACTGGAGACGACTGCGCACCACACCTCCGTCCGCATAGTGGGCATGCAACTCATGTCCTTTGACACTTACCGGTCGGAAAGCCGTACTATCGTACATAAAACCGACGTCCACTCCACGGCGGTCAGGTCCCTCAAGCAGAATGGGTTTGTAGCGGCGATTATACTTGTTGGTCTCTGCACACAAATCTTCCATACAACGCATATTCTCCACCTCGGCAACACCTACACAGACCGCACCGCGCGGATCTTCATCCGTACCGAGTTGCGAAATGGCATATCCCATATTGTGAATTTTATGCTCATACTTGAGCGATGTCCATTTCATTCCGCCATCAGGCAGATATTCATAGTCGTTTTTTCCCTCATCATGAATGGTATCAAAAAGGTTCTCTAGGTTGTAAAAAGCAATACAACGCACATAAGTTTCGTTTTGTGCCAAAAGGGAAGAACTGAGCAGTAAGCACAGCGACAATACCCAAAGCGATGTGTGTCTCATAATGGAAAATTAGTAAATCGCTGCAAAGTTATAGCAAAATTTTGATATGTGCAAAAAAAGTCGTAATTTTGCGGCAAATATGCACGAAGCATAATCATTTATAATTATAATGACCCTAAATAAAAACTGACCAAACTATGTCATCTGTAAACAAAGTTATTCTCATTGGAAACGTGGGTTCAGACCCGGAAGTGCGCTATCTTGATCGCGGTGTAGCCATTGCTAATTTCAACCTTGCCACCACCGAGCGCGGCTACACAATGCAAAACGGCACACAAGTACCCGACAAAACCGATTGGCACGCCATCGTACTTTGGCGCAATCTCGCCGAATGGGCAGAACGCTATGTACGCAAAGGAATGAAAGTGTATGTAGAGGGAAAACTGCAGACCCGTACATGGGAAAAAGACGGACAAGTACGCCGCAAAACCGAAATAATTGCAGAGAACGTACAGATATTGTATCCCGCAGAATACCAGAATATGGGACGTAACAACATAGACGCCACACCCGCCGAAGATACTGCCGTGCAGACAGGCGACAACGACGGATTCCAAGAGGAAGAGAATATCTTCTAAGACCGGAAGAACGTTGATTATTACATAATTAGACGTTAATTTTAAGATATGAGCAATAAGGAGCGTTTCATAGAATGGGCAAAAGAGCAGGAGTATATGCCGCTGACTATGCAGCCATGGTGGTTGGATGCAGTATGTGCCGGAAAAGAATGGGATGTTCTGATTGCAGAAGACGCAGAAGGGGAGATACAGGCCGTTCTCCCCTATTTGCTTCGTAAAAGGGCATGGATGCGGTATATCGTTATGCCGCAACAGACACAGATTGGCGGGATATGGGTAGCCGCAGAAATCACAGAAGACAAATGGAAGACCGCAGAGGTATGCCGCCAATTGAGTGAACAATTGGACAAATTACACCTGTCGTACTACTATCAGCAATACCCTACCGGCAGCCTATGTGTGGACGCCATGCGGGCGTTGGGCTTTAAGACACGCGAGCGCGTGACATATAGAATAGAGGATTTGAGCGACCTCAACAAAGTGATTGACGGGTTCTCAAAAAACAAGAAACGCCAATTGCAACGGGCATTGAGTTTGCATACCGAGCGAGGGATGTCGCCGGAAGATTTCTATCGTTTTCATGCGCGATGTATGGCAGAACAACGCAAACAACTGACCTACTCGCGGGAGTTCTTCCTCGTATTGGAACGCAAAGCCAAACGACACGGACAATGTGAGATACTGAGTGTGCAGACGGCAGACAGCGAAGTGTGCGCGGCGGCGTTTCTAGTTTGGGATAATCGGCTGATGTATTACTTGATACCCTGCTATAGTTTGGAGCATAAGAACTCCGGTGCAGGAGCATTATTGGTACTGGAAGCGATTAAGTTAGCACGCGAGAAACAAGTGGTATTCGATTTTGAAGGCAGTATGATACGCGGGGTGGCAAACCACTACAAACAATTTGGCAGTACCCCCACTATATACTATAGTGTAGAGAAATACTACAAGCCGCTATTCCGGTTGGCGGTGTGGTGGAACAAGATAAGAGAGTGGAGATACAGGTAATCGGAATGTATAATATTATTCTGTCATATCAAAATTAAGGAGATTTTACAGATGTTTTCGTATCCAAATCAATAGGAACATAACGATATGATAGACTTGATGCGCGGCTTTGCTAATACCAGTCGCCCACAAGTGGGTATCTTTTGGTATGACTATGACTATGCCTACAACACTCTTTGGGGAGTACAGAAAGATGATGCAGACAAATATGTGGATGAAGGTATCGGTACTATCCACAAACTCCACAAAGATTATTGGATGGAACAACATTGTCGGGCAATAGCAAAAGGAGATACCAATTCTATATTCTATACAGAAACCAACTACACCCAAATCCCCCGCGGACATATCTTTGTATGTCCAGACGGAAGTCTATATGTAACCGTAGGACATTGGATAAACGGAGAAATCAACGGGAAACAAGTTGTCAATGCAGATGCTCCCCGTGAGTTATTAGTTGATGAGTTTAATCTTCCCGAAGACTTTCCTTTTATGATAGACCAGCATTGGGACATTAGGCATGGCTGGTCAGGCGATAATATATGATTCTAAATATAATGGAAGAAATGCCAATCAAAGTATTTCTTTTATTTTGTTATTAATCAGGTCTTGATTGTTTTGCTTGAGGGTTTCGCTGTAACAATTCTCGCCAATTAGGGTAAATATGTCAGGATTGTTCTTTTTCAGCGCATAGGCTTTTTGAATGGCTGCGGACAAGGCTTGTATATGGTCGGACGGTGTTGCGTAGGAATAGGCGATATAGTCGCCTTGCGGGTATGTATCCAAAGTGGCTATTTGCGGACAGATAACACTTGTCTGCATAGAAAATGCAAGCAGCACAGAAGATGAATTGAGACAACTATCCATATCCAACGGATAGACACACAAATCGAAATACGCAAATAGTTCCGGCAGGTATTTTTCCTCTATATAGCGAAAATCGAAATGCGTATTCGGATTGGTTGATAGTTCTTGCAAGCGGTTCTGTATCGTTTTCTGTGCCGCACCGACAATCCATAATTCTATCTGCGGAGTACGAATGTCATTCATCGCTTCAACCGCGATTTCCACTCCTTTATATAGTTCTATTCCCCCAAACGACAACAAGCGCAACTTGTCGGGCGAAATCGCCTTAGGCAAAGGGGTGATGTGCGTAAAATTAGGGTGAGGAATACAATGTATCTTGCGCTTTGCATTAACCAATTCTTTTTGAACAGATGCAGGAAAATACCGCACAGATGTCTCTGACAGACAGACCAATGCGGTACTATACCGTATCAAGTATCTCAGCAATCTCTCCGACAAACGGTAGTCCGGTATTGCTACATATTTCCGATGCGGTCGGACATTATGGAGATATACAATGCAGTTTTTTCGGGTTAAGCGCAAAAGAAGCAGAAATGCCCGTTTTTTAAGGAACAGCAAGAATTGGTGGCGATACACAGTTTCATACCAATTCAATATATAGATATCCGTCGAGAAAAAGTCCAACAAACGATTGGTAACCGATACGCCATTGTACTCCAAGGCATAGTGCATACTCTTGAAGAAATCATTCTCGGTATCGTTGGCGGGATATATATAGGCTTTCTTACACATGGTTTGCAGAGTTAATATGGTTTTCGTAATTGGAAATCAGTTTCATATACCACGGATATTGGACTGCCAAACCAATGGCACCTGCAATGGAATAACCCAGGATTGCCACACGGATATTCGCATAGTAGATACCTATACCGATTGCCGTCAAACGCAGAAGAAGCATAATGACCTCGAAATACAGCCACCACTTTTGCTTCATAAAGATGTCCGTCAAAGGTCCCAACGGGACAATCAGCGTACTGACAATCAGCCACGGGAACAGCAAACGAATATACTCACCCGTAATATACCATTCCGCTCCGAGCAGCCACTGCGTAAGCCACGGCAATATACAATACAATAGGGTAAATGACGGTAGCACCACCGACAGCGTCAAATACATAAAACGCATAAAGAACGGCTTTATGCGCTCACCTCGCTGCACCTGCATTGTAGTCTTCTGGTACAATACCTGATACAAAGAGCGACTTATCAAACTGATGGGGGTAAACGATAGTGTGATTGCCATTCCGAAAAAGCCCATCTCTTTCAGTCCGAAAACAGGGGTAAGCAACAATACGGGCAAGTTGGAACTGAATATATTGACAAGCGATTTGGGCAAGGCAAACAAAGGGAAATTGCGATAACGTTCCGCCATCAACCGCAAACGTGTGCGGTCGAAATAGAGCAATGGTCGTATGTCCCGTTTGAACCGATAACATATGCTCACTATCACAGAAAGCAACGTGCCGACAGAAGTGGAAAAAATAAGTCCGCCACGCAGCCAACCTGCTACTCCGAAACCGCACTTGAGCCCGCTATTGGTAACGCTCAATGTCAGTTGGAATGTCGAGACACGTCCGAAATGACTATTGCGTATATACCAATAGTTCAGCAAGTTCCATAACCCAGTAGCGAATATAAAAACGCACAAGAACGGATAATAAGTTGCCAAAGCGGAGACATTAAACAGCGCAGCGATTT
>USNU01000045.1 GCA_900556095.1 uncultured Bacteroidales bacterium
GAAGTCAGGGTGATGTGTGTCCGACATGTAAAGGCTCAGGGCGCACCATTCGTGCGCAACGCGGAATCTTTGGTATGATGCAAGTGCAAGAAGAGTGTCCTACCTGCCACGGCGAGGGACGAATCATCAAGAATAAATGTCCGAAATGTAATGGCGAGGGCGTGATTCGCGATGAAGAGATTATCACTATCAATATCCCCGCAGGCGTGTCCGGAGGAATGCAACTCACCGTGCAGGGCAAGGGTAATGCAGCCCCTCACGGAGGTGTGCCGGGCGATTTGCTTGTGCTGATAGAAGAGGAGGCACACAAAGATTTTGTGCGAGATGGTAACGACTTGCTTTACAATTTGTTGCTCGATATGCCGACGGCTATCTTGGGCGGGCAGGTACAGATTCCGACCCTGACCGGCGATGTGAAAATCACGATTACACCGGGTACACAACCGGGTAAGGTGTTGAGAATGAGGGGCAAAGGTCTGCCTGCTATCGACCAATACGGTCGGCAGATGGGGACGGGCGATTTGCTTATCAATGTGGGGGTATATATCCCCGAAAAACTCTCGCGCGACGAGAAAAAACTGATAGAGCAGTTGCAATCGAGTCCGAATATCGCCCCTGGTTCGGCAGATAAAAAGAATTTCTTTAAGAACCTTTTCGGATGAAAAAAAGGCTCATTCTGTTGAGTATTTGGGTATGCCTCAGTGCGATGCTTCGCGCCGAGGCATACCCCGTTTTTGGAGTGGATAGCGTGCGAAGTAACTTCTTCCGCGAATGGTACTTGACCTCCGATCTCGGGCATTACTTGGATAACTACTCCGACTATGTCGTCTATGAGTCGGAGACAACGGGCGAATGGAACCTCGGCGACCAGAACCTATTTTCGATAGCGGGGAACTCGTTCCGCCAAAACAAGTATTGGTACAACGGTATGCGCATTGACAGTCGTTTTCAGGTGGGGAACACCACGTTGCACACCGATATGGCACGTATGGATTATATGCTCGACTACCACGAGGGAGTCATTCGCTTTGAGGACGATAGTGTGCAACGGCAGACTTTGTCACTGACCGGCAATGCGGGCAACTTGGGCGGCATATCGCCAGGCACCCGTCAGTTAATCAACCTGTTTCACTCTTCGGGTGAGGAGCGCACTATGGATAGCCGTCCCGTCTATAATCGCAACCATATCATCGGTGCCGGGACTATGGATGCCACGTTTGCCATTCCCGCTTATGGCAAACGCTACTACCAACATATGTATGCCAATTTCGGCTGGCGCACGCAGACTGCGTTCAACCAAACAGGCATTTCGGGTATGTACATCAAGCCTTACTATACGGCTCAGTTGGACGGCGAATTACCTATGAAAACGAATGCGGCGTTGGATAAGTTGAACTACTATTTGGTAGCGCAAGGGCGGGGAGACTTGTATTCCGAGTTCTTGTACAACCACAACGAAATTGCTGATTTACAATCTTATACAGCAGGATTGTATGGTACAAAGTGTTTCGATAACAATGGTACATTGGTAACAGGACTCAGTTGGGCAATGAGCCGCTTGCGCCACGATTCGTTGGAGTTCGCACGTAATATTCTCGACCAAGACGGCGAAGCCTTTGACCCTTGGTACGCCGATGGCAATATACACGAGCTGAACTGGTCGCTGCAGTACGACCATCCCTTGCTATCGTGGCTGCGTGTGCATGTGGAAGGATACAACTCGCTCATTCATTTCCGCCCGACTACTACGACCTGGAGCAATGCGCTATATGCGCAAAGTATTGCCGACAAGACCTCTACCTATCTATATACTTATCATTGGACATCAACTGCTTTCACTTCCGGTCTGCTTGAAAACGAGGCACTTATCGTTGCCGAGAAGCAGTTGGCACACGGGCTTGACCTGCAGGCACATCTCGGCGTATCGCTCGATGGTATCTTGCTCGGCGACGAAAAATCGGTGGTCAGTCCAAATTGGCTTGCGAAATTGGGCATACACTATCGCCCATGTTACTGGTTTGAGTTCGGAGTGGTCTTGTCGCATAACCGTATGAGTTACACGTTCGATGAAGCCAAATATCTGAGCAACAAGTATTTGAATGGCGAAATCCGCTATATGGACAACACCTTGCTTGCCACTACGGGTGGAAAGTATCACACGGCAGAAAAAAAACTTTGGATGCACCAGCCGTCGTACGCAGTCTTGGATATTCCTATCCGGTTTACCTTTGACAAGGCAGGGCGACACCAATTCTCGCTACTATCAAGTATCCGAAAATACTACAACATATGGTTTACATCATACACCAACGGCGTAGATGCCAATATGATTGAGCAGGACGGGCTTTACTATTGGCGCGAAGGTGAGAAACAATACACGGTGGGTGTACAGCCGATGGATCTGATGAGCGGACGCATAGGCGGAAAAACACCTTATTTATTATATGTCCAATGTAGCCAAATACACCTATACGGGCAAGAAGTGGTTTGTGAGTCTTAGTTGGCAGAGTTACCTAATGTCGGGATTGTCCACGCTTGGCAACGGTCCGCTCCACAATAATATCGGTGTTCTGTCCGAATCAAGTGCCAATCCGAACACCCGCAAAGTAGAACGGGAGGGCAACTGGGGTTACCAGGGAAACAGCCGACTCAACCAGGACAAGTCATTCATTGCGCGTATTCAGGTTACATACAACGCCTGCAAGTATTTCTCTGTCAGCCTGAATGGTAAGTTCAAGGACGGGCAGCCGTTCTCCAATTTCCTTGCCGCCACCCGAACCGACGGTACCCACTCGCAAGTGGCTGTATGGAACGATGATGCCAAGGGTATCAACATGGCTAATACATGGTTTGGCAAACGCGAAGATGCCTTTTTCAACATTGATTTACGTCTGACAGGACACTGGTGGGTGCACGATATTCCGTTCCGGTTGGATGTAACGTGCTACAACATTTACGATTTCGGTACTGCACTCACCGAGTACACTTTCGACAACTATAACTACCGCACCTATCCCTATTGGACAGACACCCGCGGTATGGAAAGTATGCACGAGAGCCGTACCTCGATGTCGCTTTGTATTCCGCGCGGACTCATCGCAAAACTGACTATCGGACTCGAAAAAGACAAACGCTAAAAGTGCGTTTTGTTAAGATCTCACTATGCTTTACACATAGTATATTGTACATTGAAAAGTAAGGTGGATGTAAGGTGGATAGTTATAGTTTATGCATACTGTAAAAATGTACGATTATTAAGATTTCACTTCCGTTGCTCGTGAGAGCAATAATAAAACAAGAATGACTCTTTCTCTAGAAAAAATCAATAACATGGCGGCGTGTCTGCCTGTTGTCGGATTGCTGTTGTTGGTTGCAGCACTGCCCTTCCATTATGGGTGCGCACAACGCTTTGCACTCTATTGGTTAGCCGTTACCTATCCGTTGGATTATGTATTAAACCACCGTTGGAGCCATTGGCACTGGACGCGCACCAAATGGATCTATGTGGCATTTATCGCCTTCTTTTGCCTTGTTCCTGTTTGGCAACTATTCGACCCTATTCGCACACCTCTATTTGATTTTACTATAGAGCAATATGCTCCGTTCCTGGCTGTCGGGTTGTGTGGTATAGCAGGGATAACCGACAAATTCCGGATTGATTACGCCGCGTGGACTATGTTGGGTGTCAGCACCGCCATCGTCATCTGCCTGATTGTCCGAACAGGATTGCATCACCCCGATTTTGCCCATTGGGTATTGTGTTTCAACATCAATCGTGCGGAACATATCAATACCCACATGGTCGTCAATCTCTATTTCAACCTGTCGCTCATTTTAGGAATCTTTGTAGTGCTATATGGAAAACGCTCTGTCATAGTACGTACAATCACGGCTCTATGTATGGTTCCTGCAGTATTTGCCCTGCTCATCACCGAAGGGCGAACTGGATTGCTTACATTTTTGCTGTGTACGTTCGTACTCCTTCTCCACTATATGCTTGTCCGCCATCGTTGGTGGATGCTCTCGGTTGTGGCAGCGTTTGTTGTATTGGCAGGCGGAATAATAATGAACAATGAGCGTTTGGAATTGATAGGAAAAACCACCGATCCGCGCATATATATATGGAAAGTGGCGGTAGAGACCATTATGGAAAAGCCTGTTCTCGGCTATGGTGTCTGCTCCGCACGTGAAGAATTTGTACGGCGCGGTTTGGCGGACAAGGAATTTAATGAACATTATGCCGACCATGTACGTACATTTCCGAAATATACCGCACAGGGACGCGTACATTTCGAGATTATGCACCCGCATAACGCCCTCTTGGAGACATGGATGCAGTTTGGGGTATTTGGAGTTTTTCTGCTGGTCATCTGCCTGATATTGCCCTCACTGATGCGATTGGGAAAATATCAGTTGTTTTTGGATTTGTGCATCCTTGCATTCGTTATGCAGGCATGCTTCGAATCTTTGGGTAACAATCTGCAACCGATGTACTTATGCCTGATGGTTCTGCTATTCCAAAACCAATACCAATCCGATGTGCACCTGCAAAAACTAAAGAGACAAGCGTCCGAACGCCCCATTGCGGAAATCACGCCAACCGCGTAAACACATACGCAACGATTCGCACTTGTGTATGCGGTCATACAGCACAATGCGCTTGATAGTCTTTTTCAAGCGTTTGTTATTGAATACCTTGTATTCGGGATACAACTTGCTCAGTTGCAGATTATTGCGCACTATGTAATAGTATCTTGTCGGAGCATGGTCGATATACTCTTTGCGCCATAATCCTATAAAACGAACCATTCGTTTTTCACCCAGTTGGTGTACCAGCAAGGCATTGTTCACAATCACCACCTGCATACCCAAACGATGTATGTGCATACAATACTCGTTATCCACCTCGTCGATAAAAAACTCATCGCGAAACCCGTTACTGGCACGGAATCCCTCTGTGGACAGCAGGCAACCCGAGGTCATCACAGCTATTTTCTCCTCATAGTCAGTTGCATAGCATCGTGTGTGCCCCGTATAATCTTGTCGCGGAGAAAACACACCCACCTTCTCTATATCCGGATATTTGTTGGTTGCCTCGAGGTAGTACCGCAACTGCTCTTTGTCCCAAACACTGTCCTGATCCATTGTCAATACCCACTCCGCCCCGGCTTCTATGGCTGTTCGGCATCCACGATTGAGGGCTGTGGCAATGCCTAAATTGTCCCCAAACGAAATATAGGTATAGTTCTCTTTTTGTAAATCGGACAACAAACTATCGTTGTTTTTCTGCGAGTTATCCACTATCACAACGTGCTTTACCGCCCACAAGTACGACAGCAGACTATATTTCTGCTCTTCTGTCGGGTTATACCACACCACAACGGCATATAGATTGTTCTGCTGTATCATTGGATTATACCATATGGGGTGTACGTAATATGGTTGTCCGTATTCTCTTGTAGCAATTGCTTGTTGGGCGCATAATCGGTATCAAAATGCTTGTGATAGCAATGAAACTGTACCAACTGGCATTTGCGCGACATTGCCGGTATGCCTTTTCGTCCTAACCGGAACTCCAAATCAATGTCCTCACCATAGCCAGGATATGCGAAACGCTCATCAAACCCGTTTACCGACAATAGGTCTGCCTTATATAGCGAAAAATTGCTCCCTAAAATATAACGCTTCCTTTCTTTGACCAACAGACGGCGTAGCCATTGCGGCAAACGAATCATTTGTTCCATCTGCGTCTTCTGGTGTCTGAACAGCGTCTCACCTAACAAACGGAAGAACAAACAAACACCAAAACTATTTTTACTGACGGACTGCGCCAATAGTTGTTGCGTCGTTCGGGGGGTAAGTAGCACACGCCTGCCCGTAACCACTTCGCCCTGCTTTCGCCCTGCATAGTGCTCCTCCAAGAAATGGCGCTCCAGCAGACAGTCCCCGTCGATAAACACCAGGTACTCTCCTCGCGCTGCGACCACTGCCTTGTTCAGTATCCTATTTTTCTGCCAACCATCATCTTCTTGCCATATATGGATAATAGGAAAAGCAAATTGTTTTTTCATCCGCTCAATCTGCTCTACCGCTTCTGCCTTGCTGCCATCATCGGCAATCACAACTTCAAAGTTCGGCATTGTCTGTAGTGCCACACTTTCAAGCACACGTTGCAGCAAGTCGGGCTTGTTGTAAAACGATATGATGAGTGATAATTTAGGTATCATAATTTCTGTATTCCGTTTTTGCAGACAATTTGATTAGCGGCTTGCAACTGCTTGCAGTACACCATATTCTCGTCATGGTTCGTCCAATTCTCTTTGTGGTAAAGGTGATATTGCACGGCTAAATTCTTGACGGACACTATTTTGCATCCGTTGCGTTGCATTCGCCATTCAATGTCATAATCCTCTCCCGTTGCGGGCAAAAGATAGTTCTCGTCAAAACCGTTTATTGCCATAAGGTCTGTACGCGAAAGCGACATATTACTGCCTATCAAGTGTTTTGCTCCGCGTCTCAGCCATTGGGCTCCGTATAAGAAAAAGCCCTCCTCAACATGACTGCACCCTCGCGGACAGACCAGATACGGCAATAGGCAAGGAACCTTGCCAGTCTGCATTACCCTCTCCGATAATGCGGCACTTAGGCGCACGCGTTTCCCTGCAAGGATGGTACCACTTTGCGCATATTTTATGTGCATTTCCACAAAGCGCGGGTGCAACACACAATCGCCGTCCACAAATATCAGCCAATCTGTGCGTGCAGCCGCCACAGCCCTGTTGAGAGCGCGCTCTTTGCGCCATCCGGTGTCGTCTTGTGTCAGATGTCGCATCTTCCACGGAAATGCATATCCGTTGATAAATGCTGCCATATTTCTATCCTCCCCATCCTCGGAGAGAATCAACTCAAAGTCCTGTTCCGTCTGCTGCTCCAGACTATGTAACACGGCTTCTAATGCGCGTACATTCTTATATATGGAAACAATTACCGTTGCTTTCATAAGTTGGTAATTCCTTGTTTTATATGTTTATACCAACGATGTGCGATGATATATTCGGCAGCATATGCGGGATCAATCCCCATAGTCTTTGCATAAGCAGTAGCCATAGTGCGCAGGGCATCGCGGTCGATATTGAGCCGCTCAAAATTGCGCATCCCTTGTTCTATTCCTATATGCCGATAGAAACGGATACGATTCAAATCTATCATTTCCACTTTACTTCCATCTTCATTAAACAGAATATTTCCACCTGAATAATCCTTATGCAACACACCTTGTTGATGTAAAGCCGCCGTAAACTTACCTATCGCTGTCAGGATTTTCTCCCTATTAGGAAAATCCTTGTTGCCAATTAACTCGTTGAATGTATGCTTGCACTCCGATTCGCAGCACACATACCAACTCTCACGTAAGATACCTGCATAGCGTATCTCGCGGTATGCGACAGGTTCGGGCGTGAGAGAATGTAAGCATTGGGCATATTCGTAAGACCGACGTGCTTTCGATTTGACAAGCAGCCCATAGATAATACCCCGCAAAAGAGAGGGCGTGGCAAACTGTTTGGAGACAAATCCGTTGTACCGCCGCAGCGTGTTGCGCCCTTGGTGAATGATGTCGCCGGACTGCCAATGCATGTAATTGCCCACTATATAGTCGGTTCGAAAGAAGTTGAAGAACCGCGACCAAGAGCGATGGTAGTGTAAGGGACCACCGAGATAATGCTGCATATATGCGGGGTGCCGGCGATTGACAGCATCCACGATAGCCCGTTTACGCTGCTTGGCATTCGCTCGCCGTGAACCACGGCGGACACGGTAGAATAGTCCCACTTCGTCCAACAAGTGGTAGGTACCGCCCAACTCCATCATGCTCAACCAGAAATCCCAGTCCTCACGATAGATGTCCTGCTCACAGAAACCGCCTGCCCGTTCCCAATCCGCTTTGCGGAACAAGGATGTAACGGGTATCATATTCTTTCGCGCCAAGAGAGCATGTGAGAAGCGCGGCAGTTTCCACGGCTTATCCACATCGCCAAACATCCGCGCATGGCAACCTACTACACGTACATCCGGTTGCTGTTCAAGCACTTGCACAGCATGTTCAATGTAGGTAGTACCGATTTTATCGTCCGCGTCCACGGGCAAGATATAGGTACCATGTGCCTCGCGGATAGCATGATTGCGTGCCACAGAGACCCCGGCATTGGTTTGCTGTAACACACGGCAGTTGTCGTGTTCACGGGCATAAGCAGTGATGATGGCCAGACTATCGTCGGTACTGGCATCGTCCACCATCACTATTTCCAAAGGGCGATAGGTAGACGCCTGCACGCTATCCAACGTCTCGCGGATAAAAGGTGCTGCGTTATATACAGGTATGATGACGCTAACGAGTGGCTTCATATTCGATCTTTGTGTTGGGTGAGTTTGCGCCAATAGTAGAGAAAGGGATTCTTGTATTTGAGCAACTTCCACGGACGCGATGAATGGGGGCGGTGCAAAACAGGATTGTTGGTCATCAAACGGTTCTCCAACCCGAGTGCAGTGGACCGGTGGGTGATGAAGACATCATACCAGTTCTTGGTAGGATCGAGTTGCATGAAGTCGTAAGCATGCAGGAACTCATTGGTAATCAGAGTGCAGCAAAAACTGAACCGTTTCTTTGTGGTATGCACGCCACAACTCCAACGATGAGCATAGTCGTAGGGATAGTTGATGTTACCC
>USNU01000046.1 GCA_900556095.1 uncultured Bacteroidales bacterium
GGGGCGGAACTCGCGTATAATCTTCTTTGCCATACGCATAGAGCGCAGTAAATCAATCAGAACGGAGATATTCTTCCATGGTTTGGCACGATTAAAACCTCGCACAGGCAGACCGATGATACGATAGCCCGCTTGTGGAACACGCTCCATCTCCATACGACCGAGTGCGCCTACGAAAAGAATATCCGCTTTGGGGTCTAATTCACGCAAAGCGTTGGCAATACTGACGGCGGGGAAAATATGTCCACCTGTTCCGCCTCCGGAAATGAGATACTTCATATCCAAGTAACAATTAAGAATTAACAATTAACACACATAGTGTACATAAGCACGGTATCCTCATAGGAATCACCCACTAATCACCCACTCTTTCTATACAGATGCTATACGGGTGTCAGATACCGGTATATATATCGCCTTTCAGTTTGCAAATGTACAAAAAAGAATTGATACCGGCAAATCGGACACAGAGGCAACTATGCCCGATTATTATGCAAATAAAGAGAAAAATAAGTAATTTTATCAAGAAAAGAGATGATTTATTATGATTTCGCGGAATATACGGAAATTTATTTGTATATTTGCAGCGAAAAACAAAAATACTATGAGTGTAGAAGCAAAAAATATTCCGCTGTTGGATTGTCCCGTGGATTACTTGATAGGGGATGCAAGCGGTAAGATAATGAATGAGTACGGGCGTTTTCCGTGTAAGATTAAATGTGGTGTATATGCCTACATCGTTCGCGGTACGGCACGGGCTACCATCAATATTACGCAATATTCGTTCTGCAAGGGCGATGCGCTTCTGTTGGAACCCGGCAGTTTCCTCTTGATACACGAGTTCTCGGAAGATGCATTGGTGTATTACATTCTGTTCTCATCTTCGTTCCTCGACAAGAATACATTTAATAATCGTATGTCTCTGACCGCATTGCAGTTGCGTTCGCCTATCATACACGTAGCCGAAGAACAGGGAGTGGTACTGAAGAATATGGCGTTGCTACTGATGCAGGCGAGCAACACACGTCCATCGATGCTCAACTCGGAGCGTATGGTACATATATTCAACCTGTTGCAATCAAGTTATGCCTCCTATGCACGTTCACAAGACGAATATATTGTACGTCCGACCGACCGCAAGACAGAGATTTATCAGGACTACTGCCAAATGGTGCTGAAGCACTACCAAGAGTGGCACCACGTACGACAATATGCGGAGGCTATGCGTATAACTCTCCCCCACCTATGCTCAACAGTGAAAAACGTGAGCAACCGCACGGCAGGCGACATCATCATTGACGCCATACTCACCGATGCCAAGGCACAACTGAAAATCACCACACTGCCTATCAAAGAGATTGCCATCACACTCGGGTTCGACAACGTGGCGTTCTTCAACCGTTTCTTCAAATCCCACGTAGGAGCAACTCCCAAAGCGTACAGGAATAGTTAAGGCAGAGCAAAGGACATTATTCCATCTATTCCCCTTAAACCTCTCCGCTAAGAAACATCCCTATTCCATTATCATACTACCATGCTGCCCTCTCGCAAGGGCAGTATGGTAGTGTGTATGCCGCTTGGTTGTTGTCCCCTCTGCCTTTCTGTGTTTTCCTGTTAGCGAGTGGAGAAACGGAAGCAGGTGGCGGAATGGTATTGTTCGCCTGGGCGGAGAGTTGCAGACGGCCAAGAGGGGTTGTTGGGTGTATTAGGATAGTGCTGGGTCTCGAGACAGACAGCGTGGCGGAGACCATAGACTTCACCCCGTTTGCCCGTAACGGTGCCGTCCAAGAAATTACCCGAATAAACCTGAATACCCGGTTCGGTGGTAAGGACATCGAGAGCAATGCCGGTAGCAGGACAGTAGAGTGTGGCGGCATGAGTATAGGTATTACCCGTATCAGCGTTCAATACGAAATTATGGTCATAGCCGTGTCCGTTGCGGAGTTGGATATCATCGGCATTGATGTCTTGTCCGACAGGTTTGGGAACAGAGTAAAAGTCAAAGGGTGAGTCTGCAAGTATGCAGGCAATCTCGCCTGTGGTCATAAATGTACTATCAACCGGGGTCATACGGGTAGCATTGAGCCAAAGGGTATGAGAGAGAATATCGTTGTTACCATTGCCCGACAAATTAAAATAAGAGTGGTTGGTCATATTGATAACTGTGGGAGCATCGGTAGTGGCGGCATAGTCCATACAAAGGGTATTTTCATCGGACAAAGTATAGATACAAGTAGCCACCACATTACCAGGAAAACCATTGTCTCCGTCCGACGACCGGATGGTAAGACGGAGGGTATGGTTGTCGGGTTGCTCGGCATCATATACCCGATATTGCCAGCCCGTAGGACCTCCGTGGAGGGTATGACCATAGTTGTTAGTGAGAAGTTGGTAGGTCGTACCGTCAATGGTGAGACGTCCGTGGTCAAGACGGTTGGCATAACGCCCGATACAGGCGCCAAAATCGGTGGGGATAGTCTGATAGTCGCGGACATTGTCGAAACCGAGTACTACATCCCGCATAGTGCCGGTGCGGTCGGGTACAAGGACAGAGACAATACGTCCGCCGAAGTTGGTAATACAAACCTCCATACCATTGGCGTTGGTGAGGGTATAGAGGGCAGTGGACTTGCCCTCGCAAGTGGATCGGAACCTTTCTGGACAGAGCCCTGAGCGGGTAGTGGCGGGAGTACAAGAACATAAAAGAAATAAGAGAAATACTCCCCAAAAAAAACTCTTCGGAGAGGAAAAGACAGTTGATGTGTGTTTCATATTATATTTCATATTTTTGTTAGCGACAATTAGTGGTGCAGTACATAAGGTTGTGCCTTGCGCCGCTATCTGCCGAAAGTGGCTATCTCTATCGGAATTAACTGCTGAATCACCTATATATAACCTAAGTTTAACCTATGCTTATCAGTTGGAGGGTAAACGCAAGGCTAACGATTATTCAAGCATAGAGATAACGTATTGGTTGACAGCGCGGACTGAGTCGGGATTGACCTTAAGGAGACGGCGGTCGTAGGTAAGAAGGCCGTTGACCTCGCCCTCGACATCGGAAGTCTGGGTATAGACTGCCGCAGAGAACCCCTTTGGCACAAAGTCTGCCAATTGACGGGCATACTTGATATATTCCGCCGTAACCTCGTCAGTGGTGGTGAACTTGATATATCCCCAATTACGGTTCTGCCCCCACAGATGTCCCTCGATCGGTAGCCCAATGCCCCCATACTCACCAAGTACATTGACACGGTCAGGGTCATAGAGATACATAGCAGGTGCGGGGTAGTTGTGAAGGTCGAGTATATCCCCACAGCGTCGGAAGTTTCCCCCACTGGCACAATTGACAAGACGTGATGGATCATATTTGGCTGTCCAATCGGTAACAATCTCGGTATCGAACTGCCCCCAAGCCTCATTGAACGGAACCCATACAACAACGCACGGAAAGGACATACAAAAGTCCATAATGTCTTGCCACTCATGGTAGTAGTTACCAACAGACTCGGCGGTACGAGGTTGGTCAGTGCCGCCGATGTAGGTATGTTGCGCCCAGTGATTACCACCCACATCACCACTCGGCATATCCTGCCAAACGAGCATACCAAGACGGTCACAATGGTAGTACCAGCGTGCGGGTTCAACCTTGACATGCTTACGAATCATATTAAAACCGAGTTGCTTGGCGGTCTCGATGTCAAAGATAAGTGCAGAGTCGGAGGCAGCAGTGTAAAGTCCGTCAGGCCACCAACCTTGGTCGAGAGGACCATATTGGAAGACCGGTTTTCCGTTAAGGGTCATACGCCAGATACCATGCGCGTCCTGTACTTTACCTATACTGCGCATAGCGGTATAGGAAGCAACCTGATCCATGGTCCTGCCATTGTGGGTAAGGGTAATACGGAGATCGTACAGGAAAGGCGAATCGGGTGACCAGAGTTGCGGATTAGCGACAGGTATCAACACCTCTTCACCCGCAGCAGCAGTAGTTTCGGCAATGATTTTCCCCTGCTCCAAAAGGGTAATGCTCAGCCTGCTGGCAGTGGATTGTCCGGAGGTGCTGACGGTGGTGCGGATAACGTTTTCGGCGAGGTCAGGAATAGCCTTAACAGCCGTGATATGGTTTGCCGATACCGGTTCGAGCCAAACGGTTTGCCATATACCCGAGACCGAGGTGTACCAAATGCCGTTGGGGTCAGCCACCTGCTTACCACGCGGCTGATAGCCACGGTCGGACGGGTCTGTCACAGCCAGTTCGAGGGTCTGCTCACCATCGCCGTTAAGGTAGGAGGTGATGTCTATAGAGAAGGGAGTGTAGCCGCCCGTGTGGGAGCCTGCAAGCGTACCGTTGACATAGACACGTGCCTGCCAATCGACCGCCCCGAAATTGAGGACGATATTCTGACCGTGCCAATCGCGCGGGATGGTGAACGTACGATGATACCAAAGTGTATGCCGGTAGGGGAGGGTCTTACCCACCCCCGACAGAGACGACTCAAGGCAGAAAGGTACAAGTATATCACCATCCCAAACGCGCGGCAAAGGGTCGCAATCCTCACGAATAGCATATTGCCACAGACCATTGAGATTCTGCCACCGGTTGCGCACCAATTGCGGACGCGGATATTCCGACAGGACATCATCGGGGTTGATATGGTCGCCCCAAGTGGTAGTGATATTATTGCTCGCAGGACGATAGACTTTTTTGATAACCGGTGTACCGGAGGGTTTAGGCAGAGCGGTATCGGCAGGCAGGGGTTCGCCGAAAACAGGAAAACCATCGTTATCCCACGTAAAACGCTGCATACGGGGTGTGCGAGTATCTCCCGCACCGACAGGGTCCGTCTCATGGGAACGTGCATGGTAGAGAATATACCACTCGGTGCCGTCAGGCGATTGAAAGAAACTATTATGCCCTGTACCATAGACACCTGCCTCGGGTTTCTGGTGGAAAACGGGTTCGGTACTTTTCTTCCACGAAGCAGGATCGAGAAGGTCGGCATCAGTACGGGCAGTAAGCAGACCGAGTGCATAGTAGGGTGTCCAACAGCCGCTTGCCGAATAGGCTATATGGATATAGCGTCCATCGGGCGATAGTAGAGGCTGAGGCCCCTCGTTGACGTAAATAGTGTAGGAGGGTGTAAAACCATTCTCATTGATCCAATGACGTTCCCATTCGAGTTCGGGACGGGAGATAACAACCCGCTCGGAGGAGAGTGTCCACGGGTTCTCCATACGGGCAATATAGATACACTGGGTCTCGGTGCTGACACGGCGCGTCTGCCACCCCGACCAGACCATATATAGTTCGCCGTTGTTCTCAAAAACGGAGCCATCAATAGCCCAGTTGTTGTCGTGGTCCGTAGAGATACGCCCTTTCATCACGAATTCGCCTTCGAAGGGGTCTTCATTAGGATTTTCGAGAACATAGAGTTGGTGATTGTCCGTATTGCCGTCGTCCGCCGCATAATAGACGTACCATTTGCCGTTGATACGATGTATCTCGGGTGCCCAAAGGTCGAACATATTGGTCGAATCGATGGGAGTCCAAATGGTTTTGCAAGGGGCATTGCGGACATCAGTAATATCGGGCGTTACCCACAGACAGAGACAATTCTGCATGGTATGCATATAGTAGTAGTTGCCGTTGTAGAATAGTGCCCAAGGATCAGGACCACACTTTGGGAACAGCGGATTTTGATATAATGCCTGCGGCTTTGGAGCACAACCCGTGAGCACAAGGAATAGACAGAACGAGGCGATACGCATCGTTGAGGAAAGGAAACGTTTCATTATTGCGTTTGTTGAGTGTCCCGGAAAAACACTAATTATCGTGTAATTAGACGTTAATCAGTTTTCTTCGGAATATATGATTAACCATTAATAAATTAGCATGTCCCGCGCTTGGGCTATTGGGTGACGTAGGGAACATTATCCACACGATAGAGGTCGGAGAAAAGGTAATAGCCCGAAGCCACGTAAGTAGCGTCCAACTCAACGGCTACACGAAAATAGAGATAGTCGCGATAGTTGTTGACATAGTATGTGGCATCGCGGTACTTAGATAGATCGACCCGCATACTAACCGTTACCTCGTCGCTTACCTTGAGCGGTCGTGAGGCTTTGGTGAGCGTGGTGGCTGAATTGACATGCTGATTGATACCGACATAGGTAAATACACGCGTAACCATCGGAAGCGTTTCGGGGAGACGCTCGTCTGGATTACGGCGGATACGTACCGTTACTTTCAATTCTGTGGATTCTTCATCAAGCGGGTCAAAGCCGACCGAGTCAATGAGGTAATATGGAATAACCTCAAAATCACGCTCGGTATTACCCGTAAGATGTATAGGGATGGTATCATAGCCGATACCGGCACCCAGGGAGTTGAAATCGGCGAATCGGAAGGGATACTGACGATTGTCAAGGGTCAGATAATAGTCGCCTGCGAAAAGCAGTTGGGCAAACGTACCATCCTCGTTAATACGGATAGGTGTGCCGCCGTCGTTCTTGCCGAAGCCTTTTTGCACCGCCTTGAGAACGCCCTTATTGCCATCGAAGACATAGGGCTTGCCTTGGTAGGTAACATGGCCGGTGAAACGACACTCGGGACCGTCGTAGTTGTCGTATTCGCAAGCAGTGAGACAGAGAGCCAGACAAAAAGCGAAAAATATATTTAACTTTTTCATTATTGTGGTATTTTAGGGTTTCTTATGCTGCGAAACAGCAAGAAAAACATGGAAAAGGATTGACAAAAGATTATCTATTCCTCCATTAGTGGTTGGGGTTGGTAACGATGTATGGGTTGCCATCGTCTTTCGGGTAGGTGGCATAGTACATAGTGTTATCAAACTTTATCGGGTCGTTGGCAATGCCGAGAGCACCACGATGCTCGATGAGAACACGGCGGAAAAGCCATTTCCCGTCACGCTCATCGCCCGGCGCATAAACGCGGTATGGCCACAAACCGTAAGTCATTGCCTGCTCGTTGGAGGTATTGTAATTCCACACCTCATCGGCAGTACGCCAACGTTTGAGGTCGTTGTAGCGATGATCCTCAAAAGCGAGTTCGACACGGCGCTCGTTCTTGATACGGTTGAGATTAAACTCGGAAGCAGTAAGGCAGAAAGCATCGCCACCGGCACGCCGACGAATCTGATTAACCAAATCAAGGGCCAGAGCAGACATATTCTCTCCATTATACTCGGTAACACCGTCCGCATCAAGGTAATAAGCCGCCTCTGCTGCATTTAGAAGCACCTCACCATAGCGGAATACAATATAAGGCACCCTACTGTTACCTGTAGTCTCTGAGCCACTGGTCTCGTCCACATACTTACGCAATAGCAAGCCCGAATGACTGACATAGTTGCTCGTGATATGCGGTCCTTCGGCACCAGTAACGGGCTGATTATCATAAAAATTAAGATTTGTAGAGTTGTCCACATCCTCCATAGTCGGTGCCATCTTAAATGTCCAGCCGCTGCCGTTAGGGATAGCCAAACCGGCACGCAAGTCAACAGCCGCACCACGGAAAGATGAACCCGGATAGATGATTGTAGCAGCAAGACGCGGGTCGCGACCGGCAAAAAATTCCTCAGGACTATTAAATAGGCGATACGAGTTGTTTGACGAGGTTACACCTGTAAGTGTCTCGGCTTTGTTCGCTCCTGTGTAGGGATTAAATGGTTCGAGAGTACGAGTAGCAGCCATCTCATAGCAGTCGAGGAGGTTAGTAACAGGATTGACGCAACTACCGCTCTTGGTATCGGGACGCAGACTGCGCGGAACCGTCCAATAAGTAAAATAATTGGTAAAATTGGTACCATCGTAAGCAACCTCGAAGATAACCTCAGAGTTGCTCTCCGCCTGGAAAAGGGCACCATAGTCTGGGGCTAAGGAATAGACACCCATGGACTTTAGTGACCGGTAGGCATCAATACACTGCTTGAGATAACCATCGGCTTTATCGCGGGGGATACCCGTTTCCAAACCGCTGAGTACGAGACCTTTTGTAGCACTCTTGTCATAGTTGTAGGCAATCGTACCTGCATAAAGAGCAGCACGGCATTTAAGTGCAAGTGCACTACCCATCGTGGCACGTGTAGTGGTACCTGCGGCAGCGAGGTTCAGGTCAGTGGCAATAGAATCAAGTTCGCCAAGAATGAAATCATAGATTTCGTACTCTTTGTTACGCGGTTTGGCAAGCGATTTGGTATCGGTTGTATATTCCTGCACCTCGGTGAGCAGGGGCACACCGCCCATACGGGAAACCAATATAAAATAGGTGTAAGCACGCATATAACGCGCTTCTGCGAGGAAATAGCGCTGATGGTCGAGAGAAACAGTCGCTCCCACCGAGGTCTGCAAGCAATGAATATGCTTGTTGAGGTCGCGGACGAGAGTATAGTCATAATACTGACGATAGTCTGCATTCTTGTTGCCGATGTTTGCCCAATAGGCTGAGTTGTTAATCGCCTCGTCCCAGGAACAGAGGTCATAGGTCTCGTTGTCCTGCGTAAACGACTGCTCATAACGCAAACGGCTGTATAAGTTGGCGGACATGCTGTTGATAGTAGCCACCGACGAATAGGTCTGCTGCTCGCTCAGAGCAGTAGAATCGGATGGGGAAAGCCAGTTGTCGCAAGCCGTAAGAACCCACACAAAAGCCGAA
>USNU01000047.1 GCA_900556095.1 uncultured Bacteroidales bacterium
TAGCCCCGTGATATTGCTGATGGTGTAGTTCTCATCGCCATCTACATCAGATATGGTCAGGTTGCGCCCATGGTAAATATAATCTACCTTCTGCGAGCAGGTGGCATTGAATGCATCTACTGCCACACCCGAACCGCCATTGTCGGTAAAAGTGAAGCGGAAGCGGGTATAGTTGTCTGCCACATCGAATGTGTAGGAGAGTGTGGTCTGCTGCGAGAAACGGAGGATATTGGTTCGCATAGCAGGAAGCGACACCCATTTTTTACCGTTCCATGCCTCCCAATCGATGAAACCTGTAGTATCTACATCAGAGATAATCGAATTGATCCAGAACGAGAGCGAAGTGATCGGGAACGGATACTCCTCAGAGGTAACACAGTCGCCTGTGTTGCGGAAATACAGCGACTTGCTGCCATCGGCACGCGAAGAGGTGGTAACCAAGTTGGTATTGCTTTCCCAATTCTCATCGGCAACAGAAGACGGCGAATCAAAGTTCTCAAAACTCTGCAAGAAAGAGGATGTGCCATTGGCTACGCTAAAGAGAGTGATATAGTACTCGGTAGCGTCCTCCACCGGTTCCCACGATACACGAAAAGAATAAGGAGAGATGAGCGATGTAGGCTTTACCCGCGGAGTAGTAACATAAGTGGGGCGTGAGGCCGTACCCGTAACAGGCAGCGACAGACTGACGCCTGTACCAGAAACCGAAAGCACGGTGCTGATGGGGGAACAGTTTTGGCGTGTGGGGTTGAAGCATACCCATACATTCTGCGAGAGAGTAGAATCGGCGGAGGGGGTCAGTGTGATAGATTTGCGCCAAGCCGCATTACCCCGCGCAGGAGCATTGTCGGCTGCAGCAACATAAAAGTTGCCCGAGATTTGCATAGTGAGCGTTTCATCCGGATCTAAGCCTTTGCCTGTAAGCAGAAACGATTGCGGTGTCCAACCAACAATACGATTGGCATCAGAAACGGTTGTAACCAAATCGACAGACGACTTATCGGAGAGCAACTGTGCATCACCTGCAGCGATGTAGGTAAAAGACAGGAGATTGCTCAGTTCGGATATATTGAATATAGGCTGCTGATTTAGCACCGTACCATTGTGGAGCGTGGGGATAAAACGCGTGATGCCCATCGTACCGGGGTATGGGTCGGAAGCGCGTCCCGACTCCCCATTGGAGCGTTTATTCCAGCCTATTCCGTTGGCTTCTTCGAGGTGCATACGAATAAGTGTCGGTCCGTTATTAGGGGTATTGGTATTCCATGCCGTAGCGGAATAGTCGATATGCCATACCAACATACCTACTCCCGGGAGTGCCCCGCTTGGCGCATCCCATCCCACATTGGTACGATACTCAATCATAAAGAACTCGGACGGTGATGGAGAAGAACCCGACAAGTTGTGCTGCGAAGCAGCCAACAAGTAGGCGGTATTGGAGGTCTCGAGAGGCTCGAGGAAATACTGTCCTTTCTCGGTCAGTTGCGTAGGTTTGAGCCACCCGAGGAAGAAACGCTCATAAGAGGTATAGACCGGCGGGGTCTGCCCATTGTTGTTGTAGCTGCCTGAGCACATAATATCCCAGTTGCCGACCGTATAGATACTATAGTTGGTATCATAGAAATCGGGCAAACCGAGCACATGTCCAAACTCGTGGCAGAAAGTACCGATAGACGCACGGCGTGTTCCGCTCGAGCCGCTATACTCCGAAGTACAAGCATAAGTACCCAATCGCTTACCATCGACACGGATATTGAGCGAACTGAGGTCGCTTTGGTGGGGCCAAATCGTGTTCTCACCTCCGCCCTCGGCTTGGTTATGACCGGCGAAATAGACAAAGACATTATCCAACACGCCATCGTTGTTGGTATCGTACTGCGAGAAATCGACCCCGGCAGCAGCCGCTAATTGGCAAGCCTCTACAATCAATTCTTGCGGATTGGCATCATGGCTATCGCCTTCCTCTGCGCCATAGTATGCCATATTGTGGCTTGCCTTATAGGGACCATAGACATCAAACTGCGGCTGGAACAGACTGTCAGACGATGCAATAAAATAGTCGCGACAAGAACCTGTTGCGCCATTGTATGAATAGCCGGATTCGTTGAGCAACGCATTGAAGTTGTCGCGTGTTTGGTCGAAAGGCAGGTCTGCGAAACCAACCAACAGCACCAATGCTTTCGGGCTGCCCGTAAGCGGGAAGCCTCCGCCGATCATCTCACGATGAGCCACACGCTGTGCCTTAGCCATAGCCTTAGGAGCATCGAACGAAGTATCCTTTACCCAAAAGCCGTTATCATTTTGGCGAATTGGCGTACCATCCTCCAAGGCATAATAGTGGAAACTCTCATCACCGATGAGGCGCACCATCAGTTCAGAACCATCGGGTTGAGTAACCCGAAAGAGATTAGGTGCAGCAGGCACAGCCCACAGGGCGGATAAGCCTACGCATAGCACCAAGAGAATGGTTGATAATTTTTTCATATAGAGGTTTTTTATAGCGGTTTGCATACACCACTCGTAATTTGGGGACGAAGGTACAAAATAATTTTGATATGCACAAATTTTGAAAAAGAAAAGTGGACTTCGGTCGCCCAAAGTCCACTTTTTATAGAATATAACTTATAAAAATTATTTCTTGTAGAGATTGAGGGTACTCAGTTGTTTTTCAGCAACCTTATCATTCAAGTGAATGCGTTTGGGGTTACCAATCACATACTGAGGCTCAGCAGCACGCACTTCAGATGCCTCTGCATTGGTATAGGCTTTCACAATACGACGAAGGTCATACGGCTCTACAACAGAGAAGTCTTTCTGATCATCGTAGGTTACCTTCAAGCCAAAGAATCTATCAGCACTGAAGAAATCAAGCCATTCAATTTTAGCGGCATAAAGTTTTTGGTTATCATCCTCAACCAAATTGGCTTGCAGAACATTTCCTACAGAATAAGACTCTCTTTTATCGTTAGCATACAAAATATAAAGTTGCGAACCTTCAAAAGCTTCAGTATAGAGTTTTGTATTAGGTTTTGCAGTAGTATCTTTCTGATATGCAGATAACTGTCTGAAGAACTCAACATATTTCTGCTCATCTACCAAGGCTCCGGCTTTAGCGGTATAAGCAGCATACGAGCCACTAATAGTGTCAATCCAGAAACCATCAGTACTACCTACATAGAGGCCAGCACTTTGACCTTCAGTAATCCAATATACTGGCAGATCGGCAGACCCCATAATACCCGTACCGGAGAAACCGGCACCATCAGTATAAGTAAGGTTATTATCCCAAAAGGCCAAAGAAGCCAAACCTAATTGGCATTTAACACTATCACCGGAAGTTAAATGGACATAACGCTCAGTTCCGTCAATCATTTGAGGTGACCCAAAAAGTCCCCAACCGCTGATCACATAATTATCAATGATGGCATCGTTGGAAACTGTAACTACACAAACCGCTTTTACATCGCCTACAGCAGCGGTAATGTTAGCCGTACCTTCAGCGACACCTTGTACAACACCGGAACGAACAGTAGCAACAGCCTCGTTATCAGAACTCCAAACTACAGTAACATTAGTACCTGCAGGAGTAACTTTAGCAATCAAACGCTCACTTGAACTGCCAACGCTAAGCGAAAGAGTAGTTTGCGACAACTCAATCTTGATGTCAGTTGTAGGATCACCACCTGGTTCCTTCTCCTTTGGGTCACAACTTGTGAACGCAAAAGTTGTGAGTGCGCAAAGCGCAACAATAAATAAGTTCTTTTTCATACGATAAAAATTTGTATGGTTATTGTATTATTAGTATTATCATTGTTTTTTCGTCAACTCCGTTGTGCTATTGATAAACGGATTGTAACGGGTTTCAGAGGTCGGCAACTCGAAGGTAAACAAACGCGATGTAGCAGACGGTGTTAAAGTCTTATTCGTGCGAAGACGGCTATTGCCTAATTTAACCGACTCATTCCAGCGTTTGAAGGTCTGCAAACCATAACCTTCGCCCCACAACTCTACACGCCAGTTGTAGCGAATAGCCGTTTTGAGTACATCAGCATCGGTCAGACCGGCCTTGAAAGTATCATAAGCCGTTTGTGCTTCGGTAGTGGGTTTTACACGCTGATCGGTGAGCGTAGTAAGATAGGTGATGGCTTTGGTGTAATCGTTGTTGCGATATGCAGCCTCTGCACCAATCAGGTAAGCCAACTCGATACGCATAAAGACATTGTCGCTCAGCCAATCACGATCACCGGAGAGTGTAGTACTCTTGGCCGAGAAGAACTTGCCATCGGGCGCATATTGGAAGGTTGACATATTAGGATTCTTAGTTGCATAATTATTCCACCAACCTTCACGAATATCCCAACCTAATGCCTTAACCTCGTCAAATAAGACCTCATCAATTCCCTTGATATCGCCGGCAGAAGCATAACTATAAGAATAGATGTCGCATTGGCCAAAGAATGATGCTAACCCCGTAGTGTTCTCTACCGTTACAGTCTCACCCCAAATCCAACTTTTGGTATCCACATTGTTGAAGCCATTGGTAAGCACTTCGGCTTGCGGTAGGATTTGAGCAGTGGTAGCACCAAGCAAATCATCCACATAGCGGATAGCATTGGTAAAATCCTTCTCCTTATTGGTAGCATCAGAACTCTCCAATACACCTTTGTTGAGGTACGAGTAAGCAAGCACCATACGCGCCACATCGATATTCACATGCAATTTGTTTTTACCGCGCGAGAGTTGATTGTAGGCTGTAAAGTAAGCGATGGCTTGCAAGAGGTCCTCTTCTACACGCATAAATACGCTGGTCATAGTAGAACGCGGTGCACCCAAAGTAGAGTCATCTTTGGTGTCAGCCTCCGTGTAGATAGGTATAGACAACTCGGTGTTGATATCCACATCGTTTGCGGCAGTAAAGAAACGCAAAAGTGAAGAATATGCCCAACCACGGAGCGTAAGCAACTCGGCATAATAGTAGCCTTTGGCATACTGCTCATCGGTAATAGTGGCAGCATCGAAACTGATAGTAGGTTTTCCGTCTGCCTCTACCACATTGAGTGCCAAGTTGCATTGGCGGATGATATTGTAGTAGAACGACCAAAAATAGGAACGACGCTGATAGGTTTGTCCCAACTCATCGGAGTTGAACCAACCATAACGCTGCGTTTTCATAGCCATGTCGCCACAAAGCAAATCGCCGTACATATCGATAGAACGCAAACCGAATGCATCATGCTCACCACCAAACGCATACAGAAGCGAATAAACGCCATTGACGGTACCTGCTACCTTATCATCCATATTATCGTACTGCTTTTTGGTAATCGTGCTACCGCTCGGCTCTTGATCGAGAGAGCAACCTGCAAGCCCTAACACCAGGGCTGCTGCTAAAATATACGATTTTGTTTTCATATTTGTATTCCTTATTGAGTAAAAAATATTTAGGTTACACCTTACGGATTAGAATGTAAGTTTTATGCCACCCATAATCGTTGACAGCGGGCTATAAGCGTGGGTATCTGACGAACCGGTAAACGAGGTCATCGGGTTGTAACCCTTACGCGCCGTAGCAATGCAGAGATTGTTTGCCGAGACATAGACATTGAGACGATCGAGTTTGATTTTCTCAATCAACTTCTTGGGGAATGTATAGCCAATCTGTACATCGTTGAGCGAGAGGAACGAGTTGGAAGTAAGGAAACGAGTAGAAGTCATATTAGCATAAGTAGCATACTCGCCCAAGCCATTGGTAAGGATAGGTACATCGGTCTTGGTATTGTTTTCTGTCCAAGCGTTGCGCATATCCACATGCCAGTTGTGCCCACCGACAGCACTATTAGCCATAAGTGCCATATAAGTATAGTCGTAACCATAACCACCGATACGATAGGAGCAGGAAGCCGACAAGGTAACGCCATACACCTCTAAGTTGAAGCCAAAGCCACCATCCAAATCCGGCAGATACGATTTGCCTACATATTGCATTGTAGCCATACTTCCATCCGCCGTAGTAGTCTTAGCCAAGTACTGTTCAGCACCCGGGTTGTCATGTTGCCATTGGTAGAGCGACGAGATATAGTTGTACTCATTATTTCCCTTCGGGGCACCTAAATCACCATAACGAGTATCGTAGTATGCCTCGTAGAGCGCATTACCTGAAGTTTCCTCAACTCCTGCAAAGACATAGGTATAATGGTCGTACATAGAGTGTCCCTCTGCCATAGCACCCGACATCACTTGACGAACTTCCGTACCATCTGCCTTGGTATAATCGATAGGCATCTGAAGCATCTTGTTGGAATAGTGCGAACCATTGAAACGGATATCCAACTTTACATTACGCATATCTACGGCATGTACATTGAAGGTAAACTCGACACCTTGGTTAACCATTTGTGCGTCGTTTACAGGGCGAGAACTATATCCGAGCGAAGGTGTTACAGCACGGCTGAAGAGCAAGTTGTCGGTCAGTTTGTAGAAATAATCTAACTCGACATCGAGGTATTTACCAATCGAGAATTCCAAACCGAGGTCAGTGGTGTTAGCACGCTCCCATGTAATACTGTCGTTTCCCTTGCTTGCCCAAATAAAACCAAGTTCATCATTTACATTCTTTATAGAATAGAGGTTGGTATAAGAATAGAGCGAACTAGTCTGGTTACCGAGTACACCCCAACTAAGACGCAACTTACCATTTTTGAGCCACTCTTTGGCGGGTTCCATAAACTGCTCGTTGGTAAACATCCACGCAGCACCTACCGAGCCAAAGTGTCCCCAACGGTGTCCTTTGCCATAGCGCGAAGAACCATCGGCACGATAGTTAGCGGTAACCATATAGCGATCGTTGTAACTATACGATGCAGTAGCCAAATAGGAATCCAATGCAAAGCGGTTGGTATTACCCTCGGTAGCGTTCATCTTGATAGCATTACTCAAATCAAGGCTCTCACCATCAGCAAGGTATGATTTGTAGCCATATACATATCCGTAGCGATAGATATAGTTCTCATGACCTGCCATCACACGGATAGTATGGTCGCCGAAGGTCTTGTTGTACTCCAACAACTCTTGTGCAGAGATAGTGAACAAGTTAGTCGATTGTTGGAGGATACGACCAATACCTGCTGCATCGCCATAATACTTATTGGTCAGTTGCGACGAGAGGTTGTTGAAGAAGTGGATACCGGCATTGACGGTCAGTTTGAGTCCATCATAGAGTTTGAACTCCAAAGAACCTTTGGCATCGACAGTATGTTGCACCTGGCGTTCCTTATCCAAGCGAAGCGAGCCGGCAGGATTGATACCATGACCGAAGTTACGATCCAACTCATCACCATAGTCATAGTAGGGCAGACCCGTACGCGGGTCGATATAGTCCAAACCATAGTTGCCATTTGCATCACGCATATAAACAGGATAGATAGCGGGAATAGCATTCACATAATAGAAGCCATTATTCATCTTGCCATCGCCTTCCTGGTCAGGAGAGTTCATATCAGAATACGAATAAGCCACATTCACATTACCCTTGAGCCATTTCTTAGGTGTAAAATCGAGATTGGTACGCACATTGAAACGACTAAAGTCGGAAGCCTGATAGTATCCTTCATCCTTCAGATAACCAAGACTGGTATAATAACTCAGTTGGTCATTACCACCACGAAACTTCACGCTTGCATCGTAGCGTTGGCCTACACGGAAGATAGCATCTTTCCACGATTCCAAGTTCTCATAGCCCTTGCGACGCGATACGGTGTTATCGAATGCTGGATTCAGATTTCCCGAATTGTCATACGCATTAATCAAATACTTTCCATCTGTATCCCAAAGATTATAACCAATAGGAAGACCGCCACCATACAAAGCGATGTTCGCATTGTTAACCGATGCTGCCTCACTATTTTTTCCAACAAACCGATAATTATTATACAGACTCTGCCACGACATAGTAACATATTCCTCAGGAGAGGTAACCACATCATACAGAGGAAGCAGACGCATATTGCCACCGTATTTCAAATCCACATCGATCTTGCCCTTTTCGCCCGATGAACCTTTTTTGGTAGTAATCACGACCACGCCATTGGCACCACGGCTACCATAGAGAGAGGTTGCCGTTGCGTCCTTCAAGATAGTGGTAGAAGCGATATCCCCCGGATCGATAGACGACACATCACCATCGTAGGTAACACCATCTACCACATACAACGGAGCACTACTACCATTAAGCGAACCGATACCACGGATACGGATTGTGGCAGCCTCACCGGGTTGACCCGAGTTGGTTGTAACGGTTACACCCGCAGCACGACCTTGCAATGCTTGGTCCAAGCCCGAAACAGGGGCTTTCAGCAACTCATCGGCACTCACCGAAGTGATGGCACTGGTCAAATCAGATTTCTTCATTGTACCATAGCCAACCGCTACTACCTCTTCCAGCATCACGTTGTCCGGTTTGAGTGTAATACGCATAGGAGATGCAGTGGCTTTCACCTCTTGGGATTTATACCCCATATAAGATATAAGCAACACATCTCCACTCTTGGCTTGGAGGGAGAAATTTCCATCGAAATCGGTGATAGTACCATTAGTGGTGCCTTTTACCATAATGTTGGCACCAATAACCGGATCAG
>USNU01000048.1 GCA_900556095.1 uncultured Bacteroidales bacterium
AACAAGACATTATTGCAGTATGGAGCATTATCTTCTGACTTAGCGCACCGTGCTACAAAAAATTGTGAATATATAGGTTTAACTGTGCCTTCAGAGAAGTATAGTACGCAGAATTTAACACCTTTCTACTTTGCAATAAAGAAATTGTGCAATGGCGATTTCAATCACTTATCTTTCTATCCGAAAATAATAGATAAACAATTGGAGCGAATGTATATTGATTCGCAAACAAATAGTGTCTACACCGTTAATTTTCAAATATGTCCTTTTATGTTCTTATTCAAAATCCTGCTCCTTATAGGAGATATAACAAAATCATTTAAAATCTCAAAAAATGAGTTTAAGTTATTTGTCGCAACAGCCCAATCTTGGTCTGAATATTTTGAAGTTGTAGAATCTATTTTGCGATATAGAAATGATGCTGATTATCATAAACAATGCGATTTGAATAGTGGGAAGGTAAGCGACTCGCGTTATCAGGTGTTAGCACAGAACCACTCTCAACTTGAGATCAATGGTAATGATATTTCTATTCGTGATAACGAAATCAGAAATGTTCGTCGCAAGGTAGCAGAATACGAATTGAGCGATAAGATACAATCGTCCAAAGATATATTTGAACCGATATTAAGTATAAAAGTAGATGCCAAGTGCGATGTCTCTTATCTCCCCTATCTGACCGCTCTCCGTACAAAACCGTTTATGCTGCTGGCAGGTATCTCGGGAACGGGCAAAAGCCGTATCGTGCGTGAGATGGCGAAAGCATGCTGGGCAAGTGATGAGGAAGACTATGGCAATAACTGTCCGCGTAACTTCTGTATGGTACAGGTCAAACCAAACTGGCACGACTCATCGGAACTGATTGGTTATGTCAGCCGCATCAATGGCGAGAAATACATCATCGGACCGTTCCTGCGTTTCATCGCACAGGCTCTGAAAGAGCCGCAACGTCCGTATTTTCTCTGTTTGGACGAGATGAACCTCGCCCCTGTGGAGCAGTATTTTGCAGAATTCCTATCAGTCATCGAGAGCCGCCAACTGCAAGATGGGCAGATTGTAACCGACCCGATTGTACCGTATGAGAATACGGAAGCCTATGGCAGCCTGATTGACCAGTTGTTCGCATCGGACGAGGAGCGCAAAGCCTACAAGACTGAAAAGATAGAAGAAGGCGGCAAGCGACTGACTATACCGCAGAACCTGTTTGTTGTCGGTACGGTCAATATGGACGAAACTACATTCTCGTTCTCTCGCAAAGTACTTGACCGTGCGATGACGATAGAGATGAACGAGGTGAAACTCACTACAGGTCTGAACGCCAATAGCGACAGCGAGTTGGGTTATATCAGTTCGGACTTGATTGGTCAGGCGGTTGAGGGACGCGATATATACGCCGACCACCAACCGATGTGCGACGAGGTGATTGCTTATCTGGAGCGCGTAAACGAAGTGCTGGACGCCACACCGTTCAAGATTGCATATCGCACACGCAATGAGTTCCTGCTCTATGCTGTCAACCGTAAGACCTTTGCGCCTGAGTCCGAATTATGGCAGACATTGGACGAGATGACATCAATGAAGATTCTCTCGCGTATTGAGGGCGACACCGAGCGTTGCGAGAAACCGCTGCGCGGGCTGGAGGCGTTGCTCCGAGAGACACTCGGCGACTATGCGACAGAGAGTGTCTCGCTTCGCAAGATAGAGGAGATGACCCGCAAACTCCAATCAGGCTACACCAGTTACTGGACGTAAAACAGAATATCATGAGCGAATATATTATTCCCATATTGCCGCTTCCGTACGACCTCGAGACAAAGGAAATTCTGAGACAAGTGAACCGCGCCAACCGCAAGTTGGCGGAACTGAAAGGCGTTGCCCTGACGATTCCCAACGAGCAGATTCTGATTAGTTCGCTGACATTGCAAGAAGCCAAGGACAGTTCGGAGGTGGAAAACATCGTCACTACACAAGACGACTTGTATCGCGCAGAACTGAACCTGAAAGAAACGGTGATTAATGCTTCTGCCAAAGAAGTCCTGAACTACCGGCAAGCGATGCAATGTGGCTTTGCTTTGGTCAGAAAGACCAAATTGCTGACCCTCAATTATGTGAAACGGATTCAGGAAGAACTGGAAAGCAACAAAAGCGGATTCCGTGCTAGTCCGGGTACTACACTGCAGAATCAGCATAAAGAGATTGTATATACCCCTCCACAAAGCAAAGTGCTGATAGAGCAATTGATGCATAATTTGGAGCAGTATATCAATGACCAGGATATGCAGGATATTGATCCGTTAATCAAGATGGCTGTCATCCACCATCAGTTTGAAAGTATCCATCCATTCTATGACGGAAACGGACGAACCGGGCGTATTATTTCTATTTTGTATCTCGTTATCAACAATCTGCTGGATCTGCCCATTTTATATTTGAGCAGATACATCACGCATAACAAAGGAGAGTATTATCGTCTGATTCAAGCAGTAAGAGATGCGGGAGAAAACAATCAGAAGGAATGGGAACAATGGATATTGTTTATGCTGAAAGGTGTGGAAGTTACTGCGGAGGAGACGATTCGGTTAATCAAAGGAATATCCCATTTGATGGCGGAATACAAGAGTGTCCTCCGTCCGTTGTTTGGCAGGCAATACAAGCATGAACTGCTGAATAACCTGTTCTACCACCCTTATACCAAGATAGAATTTATACAGCAAGACTTGCTGATTCAGAGAAAAACGGCTACCAAATACCTGGACATGATAGTGGAAACCGGTTTGCTGAAGAAAGTAAAAATCAAACATACCAACTATTATATGAATGTACGCTTGATTGAATTGTTCATGAACCACCAGTTACCAATGGCGGATAAAAACGTGGAAATGATAGAGTCGGTTTCACTTGTCAAATAAATGTACCCGAAATCGCCTTTTCGGGTACACAAGCAGACGGGAATGTACCCGAAATCGCTTTTTCGGGTACACAAGCAGATGGAAATGTACCCAAAATTGCCTTTCTGGGTACACAACATGTTACAAAATCGGGCAAAATGTAACATATCATCGCAACGTGTTATATAATTTAAAAAGATGTAACATATAATACAATGGACATACTCCGCATTACACATAGTGATTTCACGCTCACATTCGAGTGCAACAACTTGCAGAAGATTTGGGAGAAAGGTTGTCTCAGACTCGGGGGTGCGCATCATCTGACCTCAACTTACACGTGGTCGGATGATTGTGTGGTAGAGCGGATGGACGAGACGGAAAGGCATACCGGCGAACTGGTATATGGTGCTGCGAACAGTAATGCCTACTTCTTTGAGCAGACCGATTATAGCGTGTGGATTGATTTCAAAGAGGGAACCACGCAGGCTGCCATAGACACTCCTCAAAGCGATGTGAACGAGCGTTTCCTGTGGAAACGCGACAAACGCGTATTGACCGGATTTATCAACTATGGCAACGAGATAGGGCGTGCGGATTTTCCGCTTACCTACACACGCAACGGCGAACAGAAACATTTTGTTTTCTCTTATGACGTGCTGTCAGCCAAACTGGATTACCACCACGATTGGAAAATCATCTTGCACGACATTGAGACCGAATACAGGATGCTGTCGCTGGACTATCTGCGCAAGACGTATCATGGCATATCCGAAGGTGAGGGAGAGACGTTTGACCTGATATGGTGGAACATATTCCACTCTCTCCAAGATGCCTATATCCGTGCCTGTAAAAACATCATCGAGTGTCCGCGCCATCGTCTGCGTGCCGTCAATGCCTACAAACGTGCCGACAGGATACGCCGGTTCACGCCTTTGTTGGAACAGCAGTTTGCAGAGCACCGCACAGAGGAGCAGCGGCTCTATTATGTGGAAGAGCAACAGACTTCTCAGAATACTTTGGAGAACCGTTTTCTCAAATACACACTCGGCATTATTGAAAAGCGGTACCGTTCGTTGGCTGACAGGATACTGTCCAATCCTGCATACAGGATTGCAGACAGCGAGAAAGAACGGATACGGCAGACACGCGATGAGTTGCTGCGCTTGTTGCGCAATCCGTTCTTCCGTACCATCGGCAAGTTCGAGGGACTGAAACAGGAATCACTGGTCCTCCAACGCGATGTGAACTACTCCAAGGTATTCCGTACTTATATTATCCTGCGCAAGTCGTTCAACCTCAACGACGGATTGTACCGCATGGAAACGAAAGATATTGCCACACTCTATGAGATATGGTGCTTTATCCAAGTGGAGAAAGTGGTCAAAGAATTGTTCCAAGAGGTGCATAAGGAAGATATTCTGGTAGAGCATCCGAGCCGTCCTGAGATGCACGGATTGTTCACCCGTGATTTGAAGCGGGGCGAACAATCCAAGATAGTATTCAAACAGGGAGACATCACACTTGCCGAATTGTTCTACAATCCGCAGCACGGTGAGAATGTAAACGGCGTAAAAGGCATTCACGGTTTGCAAACTTGCACCGTGCCGCAGCGTCCGGATATCGTGCTGCAATTGACCAAAGACGACGTGCAGCGCGGAATGCACATGACCTATCTGTTCGATGCCAAATACCGCGTGGAGATAGTGGATACAGGTGGCGGGAAGCGGGAGATGCCACCGCAGGACGCCATCAACCAGATGCACCGTTACCGCGATGCCATTTATTACAGCCGGTCAGAGGACGGACTCAAAAAAGAAGTGCTGGGCGGATATATTCTCTTCCCTGGTAATATGTCCGACAGAGATATTTACCATAAATCGGTGGACGAGGTGAATATAGGGGCATTCCCTATGTTACCGGGCGATGAGGCACACCAAATGTTGCAGGATTTCATCTCTGACCTGATACGGAAGAATGCCACGCAGATTATCGAACAGGTCATCCCGCAAAAGGGTACTTTCGTGGAAGTAGGTAACAGAGTGCTGATGGGGTTGGTGAAACAGAGTGCCAGAAAAGGATATTTTGAGGCATTTGAAGACGGCACGGCAGAGTTATATTACACAGGGGCGCATTTCCCGACATCCGTTTCGCTGCACGACCTGCATTTCTTTATGCCGATTATCAAGGGGAAAGGCATTCGCGATGTGTATGAGGTTACCAAAGTACGCACCATCACAAGCCGTGAGGCACATCAGGTATCCACCGACCCTGACGATGATATGCGCTTGGCGTTTACGTTGAAATTCCATCACCGTCATTTTGACTGGTTCCGTAAGATAGATATGCAATCCGCCAAGTTGTATAGTTTTATTGATACCACTTTTGCAGAGTTGGAAAACTATTTGATTGACTGACTATGCCCGATATTCTGACACCACAACAACGCCACCGCTGTATGTCGCATATACGCAGCAAGGGGACAAAGCCGGAGATGGCGGTGCGGAAATGGCTGTGGACACACGGATACAGGTACAGGCTGAATGTCAAGAGTGTGCCGGGTAAGCCGGATATCGTGATGCGTAAGTACAGAACGGCGATATTCGTCAACGGCTGTTTCTGGCACGGACACGAGGGGTGCAGGCTGTTTGTACTGCCGAAAACAAACACGGCGTTCTGGCAGGCAAAGATTGACCGTAATCGTGAACGGGACCGGCGGAACGAAGAAATGCTCCGCGCCAACGGCTGGCAAGTGATTACATTGTGGGCGTGCAACCTGACCCAAAACCGACTCGAATCAACAATGCAGCAAGTTGCCGTTGCGCTGAACCATAATTTGTTAATGATAATGGGACACCATGTCTGCCGTTCCTGAAATAGGACGTCATTCATTGCCCCCCGTTTCTGGCGAATGTCCTCCTTTTCCTGCGCCTACTCATTACCGTTCAGCCCCCAAGCAGTATACCAACGAATGTTTGCTATGTTATCTACATCCCGGTCCTTGCCACACAAATCCCGGTCCTTGCCACACAACGGGATTGATAAGAATCTAATGCCGCTCTCCAATTCATAGCACTATTATTTCGCTTTTTATTCCATTGGGATATGTATAGTATCAATGGGATTCCTGTATTTTATCCATAATTTTCTCTAAATTGTTGCATATTATTGCCTATATGACAAGGTAATATCGGATTTTGCTATAAAAATGTATTCAAAAATGCACATCTTATGCCCTCAACGGACAATGCTATGGCACGATGCCTCTCGGAGCCGCCACCAACGGAGTGTTGTACTACCGGCCGCTATCTACCGCCTCGTTGCCGTCGGGTATGTATGTAGCCCTCCTTCGTGCGGATAACTATACTGCTAAAGTCAAACTGATTGTACGGTAAAAAAAGATGTGTGATTGATTTTGCAGACACGGAACGGAAACTCTATTTCTGTTTCGTGTCTTTTTTATGCCCAATCGTTTTGAGTGAGAGATCTTGTTGTCTTTGGCGTTGTGTAAGTGGGGAGGAAAATAACTGTTTTTGCATTTTTAACGGGCAAAACTTGCCGATATCGGCAAAAAGTGGTATCTTTGTAGCCGAATTTGAAAATATATTTGCCGTTACGGGGCATTATAAGTCATGGAATATATATCAGTTATTCAGTTTGCCGAAAAGTATGGCATTAGCGAGCGTACTGCCCGTAATTATTGCGCGGCAGGGAAGATTGATGGTGCTTTTCTGACAGGCAAGACATGGAATATCCCTGCGGCTGCTGACCTGCCACGGAGAGGAAAAAAACAACTATCTCCGCTCCTTGTGCGTTTGCGCGAAGAAAAGGAATCCAAACTAAAAGGCGGCATATATCATCGTACGCAGATTGATTTGACATACAACTCCAACCATATCGAAGGCAGCCGGCTGACCAAGGAACAAACGCGGTATATCTTCGAGACCAACACACTCGGTATCACCACGGAGGACACGTCTGTGGACGATATTATGGAGACGGTGAACCATTTCCGTTGTATCGATTATGTCATCGACCACGCTACGGACAAGATTACCGAGGCACATATCAAAGCCTTGCATGCCATCCTCAAGACAAACACATCAGAAAGCCGCAAACCATGGTTCGCCGTGGGGGACTACAAACGCCTTGCCAACGAGGTAGGCGAACAAGAGACCGTCGCGCCCAAAGAGGTTCATCGCCATATAAAAGTTCTGCTGTCGGACTACAACGCACTCAAACAAGTTACGTTCGACGATATTTTGGATTTCCATGTGCGTTTCGAGCGTATCCATCCATTCCAAGACGGCAATGGCCGCGTGGGGCGTTTGCTGCTTTTCTGGCAATGTCTGCAAAACGCGCAAGTGCCCTTTATCATCACCGACAAACTGCGTTTGTATTACTACCGAGGTCTTCAGCATTGGGGCAATACAAACGGTTATCTCCGCGACACCTGTCTCACCGCGCAGGACAACTACAAAGCCCTGCTGGATTATTTTGAGATACGCTACTAAAATGCATGCCCAATCGTTTTTGAGTGTTGTATTTTTCCTTTGTGGGGTGTGCGAAAACGGTCAGGGAACCAAGTTAGAACTGCTTAAGGTTCGCTCAAGCACCGCTAAACGAGAAATAGAACATCTGAATCCACTGAGTACGGCGATTGGATAAACAAGAGAGTAGCGATGAGGTCGTTACTCTTTCTTTTTGTTGAAGCGTGGTCGGGCGTATCACAGGCGGCGGAACTCGGCGAGGGTGATGGCGGTGGCGATGGAGACGTTGAGGCTCTCGGAGGTGGCGACGCCGGCGGGGAAAGAGGGGATGAGCAATGGGTGGGTGATGAGCGGGCGCACCGCTTCGGAGATACCATTGCCCTCGTTGCCCATTACGATGACACCACGCGACTTGTCGGCGATGGCTCCCTGTTCGTACATATTCCGCCCATTGAGCAACGTGCCATAGACAGGCATTACTTCGCGTGCGCGGGTCAGGAGAGGTACCAAATCCACATAATGCACTTGTACGCGTGCCAAAGCACCCATTGTGGCTTGCACCACTTTGGCGTTGAAACAGTCGGCAGTGTCGCGCGAACAATAGATGTCGCGAACGCCAAACCAGTCGCAAGTGCGAATGATTGTCCCCAGATTGCCGGGGTCTTGTATGGAATCCAAGGCAAGGCTCAGACTGTGTGTATCTATCTGATTATCTGTATTTTCCGGCATAGCGAACACCCCTATTAAGCCTTGCGGGGTGCGCAAAGACGACATCTGCGCGATTTCGGTTTCGGTGGCATTGTCCTCTGAGAACAGATATTCCAAGCGGAAGCGTTTTTGCAGTTCCTCGATACATTTATGCCCCTCGGCGACAAACAAACCCAGTTGGTCGCGGAATTTCTTTTGCTGCAAACTACGGACCATTTTGATTTGCGCCTTGGAGACATGTGCCACAGGGTGCGTCGGATTTTTATGTGTCAGATTATTAAGAGAATACATACACTCGCTTTGAAAATTGTGCAAAGGTAAGTAATTATTTGGAGATATGCAATTTTTTATGTAACTTTGCGGGCTAATAGTATCATGGCGAAGTCTGTACTACATAGAATCGGGTGCATATTGGCAGTGTTGGGCTGTCTGTTGTTTTCGGCGTGCAGTACGACCAAGTTCGTGCCGGAGGGGAAATACCTGCTCAACAA
>USNU01000049.1 GCA_900556095.1 uncultured Bacteroidales bacterium
CCAATACTGTTTCATCACCGAGTCGCTCCGTCGGTCGGTTCACGTGAAAGGCAATCACGGCTACGGAGGGATCTGGGGCGGAACCAATGCCACTTTCCACCACAACCTCTTGGCACACCACGACTCCCGCAACCCGCGTTTCGACCATTCCTACGTGGACAACAAATGTTTCGGACCGCTCGATTATGTGAACAATGTGGTGTACAGCTGGGGCGGGAACTCGTCCTATGGAGGCGAAGGTATCGACCAACCCCGCCAAATCAATATGGTGAACAACTACTACAAACCCGGTCCTGCCACATCTAAGAAAACCCGACTGCTGGACCCGACTGTCTCCTGTCCTTATTGCGAAAAGACAGGTACGCTTATTCCGGGCAAGTTCTATCTCAGCGGGAACTATATGGTTGGTTCTGAGCAGGTTACAAAAGACAACTGGCTGGGTTCTACCGTCAAGTCAGATAAAGTCAAAGCCCTTACACGCTGGACGACCGGACTGACAACCCTCACCGCCGAACAGACAGCCGAAGAGGCTTTCGAGACGGTTCTGTCTAAGGCAGGTTGTTCCCGCCGCCGCGATGCTATCGACACACGTATCGCCAACGAAGTGCGCACCGGCACTGCCTCGTGCAAAGGCTCCAATGGCTCTACAGGCGGGCTGATTGATACTCCCGCTGATGCCGGCGGATACATCGAATATGTTTCTGCCAAAGCACCTAAAGACACCGACCACGACGGAATACCCGATGAGTGGGAACTCGCGCACGGCTTAGACCTCAATTCCGCTTCCGACGGAAAAGCCACTACCCTGCAACCGCCCTACACCAACCTCGAAGTATATCTCAATTCTTTGGTATCAGATTTATACTAACCCTATACTTCGTGCTATCAAGAGTGGGTGATTAGTAGGTGATTAGTGGGTGATTAGTAGGTGATTAGTGGGTGATTAGTAGGTGATTGTCGAGAGAATACCGAGAGGATGCCGGATAGATAAGCCATAAACAAGATACTTTTCAATATACAATAACACAATAATATGAAACGAATTTTAACATTTGCGGTAGCATTGACGACAGCGTTCACTATGCTCCGCGCACAATCGCCCTACGCCGACTACTACGCCAACCTGCCGGTCGAAATGCAGCAAGTGGAGCCGCTCGCTTTCCGCAATGTGGAAATCAATATCGCCAACCTTGGCGCGATAGCAGACAGAAAGACCAATGTCGGCGAGATTATCAACAAGGTTATCAAGAAATTGTCCAAGCAGGGTGGCGGACACGTCATCATTCCTGCCGGCACATGGCTCACAGGACCTATTCGCCTCTATAGCAATATCGACCTCCATCTCGAAGACGGAGCAATCCTGCTTTTCTCCACCGACAAAGAACTCTATGTCCAAAAGTCGGACTCTCTCCGCGATGGCTCCAAGAAGTGCAATGCCTGCGTCTATGGTTCCAAACTCGAAAACGTAGCCATCACGGGCAACGGGACACTCGACGGACAAGGTATCTACTGGCGTCCTATCAAGGAGAAGAAAATCAAAAAGACCGACCCGCAAGTTTGGGACGAAGTGTTGGCAATGGGTGGAACGCTCCGACCCGACGACAAGAAATACTCCATCTGGTATCCTTTCAATCTCAATAAGGAACTCGGTGTGCCTAATATCGCCAAAGATGTTATCGCACAAGAGAAGATGCGCCCGCATTTGGTGAATATCACAGACTCGAAAAGCGTTCTTATTCAGGGTGTTACGTTGCTCAACTCGCCCAAGTTCCACCTCGTTCCCACGCGTGTACAGAACCTCATCATCGATGGTATCACTATCCGCTGCCCGTGGTGGGCACAGAATGGCGACGCCATGGACCCGGGAAACATACAGACCGGACTTATCGTCAATTGCAACATCAGTTGTGGGGACGACGGTATATGTATGAAAGGTGGCGTAGGTCAGAAAGGTGTGAACGCAGGTCCCCAATCCGACATTCTCATCATGAACGACACCGTCTATCGCGCTCACGGTGGGTTTGTTATCGGGTCTGAGTTCTCCGGCGGTATGCAACGCATTGTTGTGCGCAATTGTGTCTTCGACGGTACCGACATTGGCTTCCGCTTCAAGTCCGCTCCGGGACGAGGAGGATGGTGCAAGGATATCTATTGTGTGGACAATGTGGTGCGTAATATCCGCGAAGATGTCATACATATCGAATCCGGATATGCCGACCGTGGCGCAGGAGTCAGTGCCACCGACAAGGACAAAAAAGACGCTTTCTTCCCCGATTGGAGCAATATCACTTTCCGAAATATCAATGGCGCAGTGGCAGAAAACGTGGTCAATATACAGGGACTGAAAGGTATGCCCGTACACGACTTGGTATTCGAGGGCATAACCATCTACGGAGTAACCGGCACGGGTGTCAAGTTGGACTATGCCGAGAACCTCTTATTCAAAAATTGTAACTTCCGCACACGCGCAGGCTACGAGTTTGATATAAAGCACGCCGGCAATATCATCTACAACGGCAAAGACCCATTGGCGGAATAAAAAAACGTCCATTTCCTGTAATTCACCCCCTTATTTCCCATCTTCGGAGAGAAATAAGGGGGTGTTTGCGAAAAATTACACACTTTGTGTCAATATATCTTTGTCTATATGATATATTTCCCCTACTTTTGCACCGTCTTTTCAGAGGACACTATACAATCGGATAATTTTACATTAACCACATAAAAAACAAAACAGATTATGAAGAAATTCTTCTTTTTCGCCGCTGCCCTCGTTGCAGCAGCAACCATCAACGCACAAACCTACGATTTGACTGCGATGGATATCGCCGAGAGTGATATTACCGTTACCAACGGAACTATTACGAAAAATGACGCTAAAGCCTATTTTGAAGTAAAGAACACAGCAGGCGAAACCGTAGAAATGAGCATTAAGCAGTTGCCTAATGTTAAGTTTTCGTACAAAAACAGTGCTGTAAAAACCGCTTTCAAAGTATATTACAATGCAGAAGGCAAAAGCGGCAATGGCAAAATCCAAATGGATGGTAACCAACGTGATGTAACTATCAATAATCTATCAATAGGTACTATTGTTACATTGACAGTTTGCTCAAAGGGTGATACCGGAGCACAATTTGCTAAGAGCGAAAAAGGGGATGCATTTACCGGATGTGTTGCTGTTGATCCCAGTGCAGTGGGTATAGGAACGGCTCTCCCCGGAAAAACAGCAGAAGCAGGCAATACCTATGATATCAAGGTTCAAGCCGCTGCATCAACCATCACAATCCGTGAGACAGTAGGTGGTTATATCTTGAAATCGCTGACCATTGGTGGTGGAACCGCAATTGACAACACTGCTGTAGAGGCAAAGGCTACCAAATACATGGAGAATGGTGCTCTCGTTATTGTTAAGAACGGCGTTAAATACAACGCACTCGGCGCTGTTATTGAATAAATAAGAAACACACATAGTTGAAAAACGCTCGGTCTCAAAAAGACTGAGCGTTTTTTATACTCTTGTTTTCTATTACTCTTTTGTTAACCGCTGTACAGAGAATATCTATAGGGTCATAAGAAAGGGACCTCTGCACTTGTCAGATAGTCCCGTCCCTATATAAAAAAAAGAGGATTGTCTCACGACAACCCAATCTTTTTACTTAACCTTAAATCTAATACCATGAAAAACACGGTGCAAAGGTACAGCATATTTTTGATATAACCAAATAATTTGCAAGAAAAATATGTTTTACAGCATATTTTTGTGCATTTTGTGAGGTATAGTTTGCAAAAATAAGGGTATAATTAATCCAATCAGCCCGATACGTCTCATTGGACATGTGCGTCCAACTTGCATGGCACAAATAGCATTCGGAAACTATAAAAGTAAAAAAGTTTCCGTTTTTGTGATAAAAATAGGGTTGTGGCACACTTCTTGCAAATGGAATTATGCAATCATTTGAGCATAGAATGATTTTGATTTTAGAATGATTTTTGAGTAATTTAGTAAGCGATGTCGGATAAACAAAAGGAAAATATCGTACAGTTTGCGGTCGAGAAGATGTACAAGGTGGGGATACGGTCGGTGAGCATAGACGATATATGCCACGAACTGGGTATCTCCAAGAAGACGTTCTATGTCTATTTCGAGTCGAAAGACCAATTGGTGCGCGAGATGCTGGCATTGCTCGAGCAGAAGTTGGAAAACAAAATGCTACGCGAGGTAGGGGAAAAAGATGTTATACAGGTTTTGCAAGAATGGGGTAAGATGGCACGACGCACCGAAAAAGACTTTAAGCAGACGCCTCCCATAGTGTACGATTTGCAAAAGTACTACCCCAACCTCTATGTGCAACACAAAGAGCATCTGTGCGAGATGATGTATCGCAACCTGGTACCATTTATCCAAAAAGGGCAACACTTGGGAGTCTTTCGCAAGGAATTGGATGCCGACATCACGGCGCAATTGCTTGCCTATGCGCACTACTGCATGATAGAGACCATACAAAACTACCCCAAACGCAGGGGGGAGATGATTAAGATTGCCAAGCAGGGCATAGATGTGATGATTCAGGGCATACTCGCCACGCCGTCAGTCGCTCAGAATGAGGAAGATACGAAAGGCAACACAACAAACCCGGAAATAGATAATTCTAATAATATAAAATAAACAATGAAAAAAATAGTTTCTATTATGGCTCTTGCGTTACTGATTAGCGCAAACACTGTAGCAGAAGACCATGTGATGGCTGCCACCAAGAAGACACCCAAGCGTGATGTGCCGGCAGAACTGAGTCTCAGTGTGGAAGAAGCCCAAGACTATGCCGTAAAAGCCAACCGCACGTTGCGCAACGCCGACTTGGCAGTACAGCAGGCATACGCACAACGCTGGCAGACCATCGCGGCGATGTTGCCACAGGCAGATGCGTCATGGAGTTATAGTTCAACGTGCGGATATGAAATGGAATTCGGCGGTATGAAGATTGCTATGCCTGACTATTCGACGACGGGTGTGAAAGCCTCTGTCGGTATCAACGGACAGGCCGTTGTGGGGGCGGTATTGAATACCATTGCGATTGATATGCAGAAGATTGCTTTGGAGCAGTCGGAAGACAACCTCCGCGCGAATGTCAAGACTTCGTATGCCTCGGTATTGGTGTTGCAAGACGTGGTTGCGTTGCTTGATTCGTCGTTGCAGAACGTAGAGAAATTGGCAGAGATGACCCAACGCTCGGTAGATGTGGGTGCAGCAGAGCAAACCACCGCCGACCAGATTATGGTGCGTGTGAATACACTCCGCAACAATATCAACTCCAACAAACGTTCTATTTTGCTGGCACAAAACTCACTCAAAGTATTGCTTGACGTACCTGTCGGGACCCAACTGACGCTCACCTCCACGCTCGATGACATGCTGTCGGCAGAGGCTGTGCTCAACCTGCTGGGTGAGGATTTTATCCTGCAAAACAACCTTAACTATCAGTCGCTTGCGAAAAATGTCGATTTGGCAAAAGCCAATGTACACATGGCAAGTTGGGCATACGGTCCGACTGTGGCTGTGGGCTATCAGTACAGCAAGCAGCACTACTATGCCGAGGGTGGTATGCGTATGACCCCTCCTAACGCTGTAAGCGTCAGTGTATCAATGCCCCTGTGGTCGTCCGGCAAGCGTGCAGCGGGTGTGGTTGAGAAAAAGATTGCTCTCGAATCGGCACGTAACACATTGGCAGAGACCACCGACAATCTCGGTATTCAAAACCAGCAGTTGCGTTTCAACCTGCAAAATGCCTACGAGACCTATATGGTGGAGAAAGAGAATATGGATGTTACGCAACGCGTGTTCCAATCGACCACCAACAAGTATAACTACGGTGCCACCAGCAATCTGGAGTTGGTGAATGCCAGCAACGATGTGATTTCGGCACAATCGACCTACGTACAGGCAGTGCTGACCTTGGTAAATGCGGAAGCAGACCTTGAAAAATTCTTAAACAACAAGTAGCCTATCCATAGCCTATGGGTTGCGCATCCCTTGCGTATCCCTTGCTGTTTTGCGCGGCGAAAACAAGATTAAGAATATATAAATAAACGAATAAAATAAAAAGATATATGAAGAATAAAGTGTTTATTATGGCAACCGCCGTATTGGTTTTGGTGGGTTGCGGAAAGAAGGAAGCCACCACTGCTGCTAATGATAAGGCAGGAGAGCGCACCGAGGTGGTAGCATTGACTACCCTCCATCCACGCGAGATACAACGCGAGATATCGCTTTCGTCGAACCTGATGGGGTATGAGACCGTGAATATCGCCCCCTCGCTGACCGGAAAGATAGAGCATATCTATGTGGAAGTGGGCGACAAGGTACGAAAAGGCGGCGACTTGGTGCGTATGGACCAACAGCAATACAAAACAACCAAACTGACTATTGCCAACCTCGAAACCGAGATGGCGCGTATGGACGGTTTGATTCAGACGGGGTCGGTATCGCAACAGCAATACGACCAGACCAAACTCTCGCTCGACCAGACCAAAGAGAATATCGATTTCTTAGAGAAGAATACCTACGTGAAGGCACCTTTCTCCGGCGTCATCAGCGCAAAGAACTATGAGGACGGCGAACTCTACAGCGGGCAGCCTATCTTGGTCCTGACGCAGGTGGAGAAACTGAAAACCTTGGTGGCTATTCCGGAATCGTACATCCCGCAAGTAAAGCCGGGTATGCGTCTTACTTTGCGCTCTGAGGTCTATCCCGACAAGACTTTCCCCGCATTCATCGAAGTGGTTTATCCTACGGTAGACGCCTCCAGCCACACGTTCCAAGTCAAAGTGGTAGTGAATAACCACGAGGGACTTTTGCGCCCGGGTATGTATGTTACCACCACTCTCGGTTTGGGCAAAGCAACCGTCATCACCGCGCCCTATTCGACAGTGCTGAAGTTGATAGGTGCCAACGACCGTTATGTATTTATCAACAACAACGGATATGCTCAGCGCGTCAGCGTGGAAATGGGACAACGCTTCGGCGACGATGTTGAGATTTCGGCACCCGAGATTATAGATGGTGTAGAACTCGTTACGCAAGGTGAATCGCGCTTGGTGGACGGCGTAAAGATTACGACGAACACCACTGCCGACGGCGAATAAAATGTGTAGATGTGTAAATCGGGAGATTGTGCATTTCGTTTACACATCTGAAAAGGTACAAATTTACAAATTGAACAAATATGGCTATTTATAAATCAGCGGTCCAAAAGCCTGTAACCACCGCCCTACTCTTTGTGGCAGTGATTATCATAGGTATTTTCTGCTATGTGCAGTTGCCTGTAGATCAGTTTCCGGAGATGGACCCTCCGTATATCACGGTGATGACCACCTACCCGGGCGCGTCGGCTTCGGAGGTGGAAACCAACGTAACCAAGGTGATGGAGAACTCCTTGAACTCGGTGGACCACCTCAAGGAAATCACCTCCAAATCGAAGGATAATATCTCGCAAGTGTCGCTTGAGTTTGAATGGGGTGTGAACCTCGATGAGATTATCAACGATGTGCGAACATACGTGGACTTGGTGAAGGACAACCTGCCTGATGGTTGCTCCAACCCGATTATCTTGCGTTTGTCCACTTCGATGATGCCTGTCATTCAGTACTCTGTTACTGCCAAAGAGTCCTATCCTGCCTTGGATAAGTTGCTCGACGATGAGATTATCCCGCAACTGAACCGTGTGGACGGTATCGGTAACCTGACCGTTTCGGGTGCGCCGGACAGATATGTGTATGTCTATCTCGACCAACAGAAATTGGACGCCTACGGACTGACGGTGGAGAATGTGGGTAATGTCATCTCAGCCAACAACCTGAATATGTCGTCGGGTACGGTGAAGTTGCAGAAAGAGCAGTACCAGATGGAGGTGCGCTCGGAGTTCGCCGAGTCGTCGGAAATCAACAACCTTGTGGTTACTACCACTGCCGACGGGCGTCAGGTATATGTCCGCGACATCGCTACCGTGAAAGATACCATCAAAGAACTCTCGCTGGACGAGAAAACCGACGGTATCGAGTGCGCACGACTTATGGTTACCAAACAGACAGGTGCCAACACGGTGCAAATCTGTAAGGATGTGCGCAAAGAGATTGCCAGGATACAGAAGACGTTGCCGTCTGATGTACAATTCAAACTCATCTACGACTCGTCGGAGAACATCAACAACTCTATCAACTCCTTGAAAGAGTCTATCGGCTATGCCTTGATTTTCGTGGTACTCGTTGTGCTGTTCTTCCTCGGACGTTGGCGTGCCACATTGATTATCGCGCTGACTATTCCTATCTCATTGATAGTGGCGTTTATCTATCTTAAGTTGGTAGGTTCGTCGCTCAATATCATCTCGCTCTGTTCGCTCACTGTGGCTATCGGTATGGTGGTGGACGATGCTATCGTAGTATTGGAGAATATCACCAAGCACGTGGATCGTGGTGAGAATCCTCGTGAGGCGGCTATTTACGCTACCAACGAGGTGTGGGTCAGCGTTATTGCCACCACGCTGGTATTGGCAG
>USNU01000050.1 GCA_900556095.1 uncultured Bacteroidales bacterium
AGAACCGGCGGATGACCAGGGCAGGATATTGGTACTACTTACCCATGCTACCGAACCATTGGAAAAGAAACACTGGGCGAACTATCCGCTCGGCTGTATTGCACAGTTTGTCAAACGCGGTGTCATTCTCCCGCAAGGCTACGACTTCCTTTTCTGGGGCGATGTACCTGCCGGTGCAGGACTGAGCAGTAGTGCCGCTATCGAAGTGGTTACCGCGTATGCTGTCAACGAAATGCTCCACACCGGCTATGACCGTACCGAGATTGCCAAAATAGGGCAACTCTCGGAACATGAGTTTGCCGGCGTTAATTGCGGCATTATGGACCAGTTCGCTTCTGCACAAGGCAAACAGGATCATGCTATATTTCTCAATTGCGACACTCTGGAATTTGATCTCGTACCTGTCAAACTCGATGGTATCAAGGTGGTTATCTCCAATACGCACTCGCCCCACAAACTCGACTCGGGTGCCTACAATGCCCGCGTGGCACAATGCCATGCAGCCGTAGAGCAAATCAGCCGAGTACGTCCGCTAATGTGCCTGGCTGAACTGACTATGGATGAGTTCAACCAAGTCAAAGAGGCTATCACCGACCCTGTGGCACTCCGCCGTGCACACCACGTAGTAGGCGAAGTACAACGCACAAAAGATGCGGTTGCCGCATTGCAGAAAGGCGATATTCTCACTTTTGGCAAACTGATGAATCTGAGCCACGAATCTCTGCGGGATGACTACGAGGTTACCGGTCCGGAACTGGACGCACTGGCAGAAGCCGCATGGAAAGTAGATGGCGTAATCGGCAGCCGTATGACGGGTGGCGGCTTCGGCGGTTGCACCGTATCGTTGGTCCGCGAAGATGCCATTCCTGCTTTTATTGAGCAAGTAGGCAAAGAATATACCGACAAGACCGGTCTCAAAGCAGATTTCTACATTGCCCAAATCGGCGATGGCGTTCACCGCGTAGAATAATCGACATCAAGAAAACTATCTAAAGACGAAAGAGGCTGCCCAATGCGATTTAGGGCAGCCTCTTTCATTGATTGTCTCGACATCCACACCTGTACACCTCGCCATTGGGACGCAAAGAAACAGGTAGTATATGGCAGGCTATATTTTATAGTTTCCGCCCCAAGACATCATAGGCTGTATCATTGAGGATGATGACCAACTGACCGTCAATCAGCGATTTGCACATCGAAAAAGGGACGGTAGGCAGACTCTCGCCGGCAGATTCCCCTGTATTGCAATCGAATAGTTCCGTCCAAGTAGAGGGTACAGAACTATTGAACATCGCATTTTTGAGATTGATGGCATCGAAATGGCAATACGACCCCGAGCAACCGCTGACATTGGAAAAATAGATGCCAAAATTGCCGCCGTTGATATGGATATTGTTGAACTCCATACCCGTGATTTTGTTGCCTCCTGCACGCACATAGATATTGTTCCAACGTGAATTGTTGATGTTGATGCTATCGAGATGAACGTTGTAGATAGGATAATTACCCGTTCCGCCTATATTGAAAGCCCCTTGTGCACTGCCCCAGAAGTCGCCCGTAGTACCTTTGTTGCCAGCCGGACAACCGCTATGGTCGATAGTAACATCGTGGATATCAATAGTGCCGCTATTGGTAAAGCCTGCGCCGCTGAAGTCGGAATTGACACGTACGCCCGATTCCAAGGCATCCGCTATATACAGATGGTGGGCGGTATGGTTGTCGCCGCCGAAGAAACCAAGCGACGACGCACGCCAGTTGTTCTCGGCAGTGCAATAAGCAAAGGTGATATTGCTACAACGTCTTGCTGTGGACCATGAGGCCATATCGTCATCTCCGTTGTTACGGAACGAGCAATAGCGGATTGTGTGCCCGCTACTGCCGTGCGAACAGTTGATACCATCGGCGTAGTTGTTACGAAAACGGCAATGCTCCACCAAGAGGTTGGACGAACCGGAACCACTATAATCGGCAATCCATGCGCCGCACTCGAAGTGCTCCACCCAACAACCACGGATGACGCTATTGCGCCCCATTCCGCCCATAAAACCTTTGCCCACCTGTTTGGAATTGTTGTTATTGTAATAACGGCAGTTGTTGACCGTATTGAGATATAGTCCTTCGATGAGCAGATTGCTACGGTCTGCCTCAAAGCCGCGGTAACTATACGTGGAGGCATTGTCAGAAGGAGCCGTAAAATAGATAGTGGTGTACCACATACCTGCACCGATAACACGTGTGCCATCGGCATTGCGCAGATAGATACGCTTGCTGCAATTCCATGTGCCTTCCGGGATATAGATAGTACGTCCCTGATTGTTCATAATAAAATCACCTACATCTCCATTGCCGTCAAAACGGACTTTGTCGCCGTCCAGTTGGTCGTAGGTAACAGCCGTCGGAACAGGCTCCAACTCCACAAAATCAATGGTGTATGGTATAGAACCGCCGTCCGTTTTTTGGAGAGTAAGTGTCTCTCCCTGTTTGACCTGACGCGAGAGGCGGATATGTGTCTCATCGAAACGCATACGGACAACCACATTACCTGTACGCGGATTATTGTCCGGATAAGTAGCATCACAATACTGCCATGCCCAATAGGAGTTTAGATTAAGCGTACCCACTTTGTCCTGACCGGCATAGACATCCAGTGTTCCCGTTGTTCCCTGCCCATTCTCGCTATCGGGAAGAGAGAAACGAATAGTGAGTCCGTCGCCCGCCTTATCCACAACCCAAGAGACGGTTTGTCCGACAGCAGTGAGGTTGAGTGCCTGCTGGTGGGAGGCTTCGGATTGGAGCAGACGCTGGTCGTCGGTAGCAGAAAGGAATGTGCCGTCGGTGGTGCAACAACCCGGTTCCGCCTCATAACGCTGGTATGGGCGATTGATATAGCCCCGCCCTTGTTTATCGGACGGAAACAGATAGACCTGACTCCCCTCAGTAACAATCGTATCGGGTACCTCCGGTATATCGGGGTTTTCCGGATTTTCGGGTGTAGAAGGTGTACTCCCCGCATTCACACACGGAGCCGCATACCCCTTTTGGTTGATAACGGAATAGATATTATCGAAGTTGTCGGTATAAAACTCGCTGCCTGTATGGGAAGCGGTGTAAGGAGCAGTCCGGAACATACAATCGCTGTTGCCCGTTACATCATCTGAAGGGTTGATCCACCAAGCAGTCGCCGGGTTGGAAGCGGTATATTCGAAGCCAAAGAGATTGGAATAAACCTTGACAGACGTACCGGTATTGAGATTCAGTCCCTCCTCCGCCAACTGCGCAAGATTAATAGTCTTACCGTAGATATTGCCCTGTATATGGTAGAGCCGGTCGCCATTACGGGCTATCTGACCTTGATCGGTGGAGAAATTGGTGGCGATACCTCGTGTACCGGTAGAGCCTTCGCCTTTGAGCCATGATTCCCATTCCGTAGCACTAATGTCGATTGCAAACGTAAAAGTCTCGTCCGCCTCCATACTATTGGAGGAAGCCCACGTATTGTTTTCACAATCCCAACGGACGATGTAACATCCGTCAGGACCTATCGGGTTGTTCAGACGTTGCGCAGCAGAGACTGCAAACACGGAACACACAGAGGCCGCCAAAGCCAGTGATATTCGTTTCATTACCATCATTTCAGTTGATTATGTTTCGATGTATAGACTTATTGTTTATCGTTCACAGGTGTGAGGCGGATAGCGAAACCGCCGCCGGAGGCGAGGCGGATAGCAAGAGGCTCTGACGTATTTGCCACCCGGATTGTCTCTATCACCGTTGCATAGGGATTGGTTTGCCAGTCGGCATCGGGGGCATCACGATAGATCTGCGCCGTATAGGTGCTATCGGGCAAGAACGACCAGTCGATGGTTACATCGCGGGGGGTATCATCATTGACAGCACCGATATACCAATCGGCAGAATGTCTGTCCTGACGCGCCATGACAAGGTACTTTCCTATTTCGCCGGAGAGAAGACGGGACTGTTGCCAATCGCACGGGACATCGCGTATAAATTGGAACTCTGCCGGATGTTTCATATAACTTTCAGGCAGGTCGCATGCCATCTGAAGCGGCGAATACATTGTTACAAACAGCCCCAGTTGGTTGGCGATGGTGGCATGTACGCGGGTGTTCGGTTGTACCGGATTATCGAAGCAGAACACACCCGGAGTATAGTCAGCCGGTCCGGCAAGCATACGCGTGAAAGGCAAGGTAGCAACATGGCTTGCAGGACTACCGCCATCGGCACTCCATGCGTTCCACTCTTGTCCACGGATACCCTCCTGAGTGAAGAAATTAGGGTATGTGCGACACAGACCTGTAGGCATGACCGGTTCGTGGTTGTCGATACAAACATGGTGGCGGGCTGCTGTCTCTATTACTTTGCGATAGTGGCGCACGCCCGACTGTGAGCGGTTGTACTGCTTGCCGTCGAGCGTAGTGATGATAGGGCTGACATAGCCCGTCTTGACGGAGTGCATACCATATTTTTCCATATAGTCGTATGCCTCGTCCAGTTCGTTTTCGTATTGGGCAGCATTGCCTTGGGTCTCGTGATGAAAAACGATTTCGACCCCACGCCTGTGGGCATAGTCAGCCAAATAGTCGATGTCGTAGTCGGAGTATGGCTTCACGAAAGAGAACTTGGCGTCCGGAACCGTTCCGTCCCACGCGCCCCAGCCTTCGTTCCACCCCTCGGCAAGGACTCCACCAAAGCCATTATCGGCAGCAAAATCTATGTAGCGTTTCATATTTTCGGTAGTGGCACCGTGGATAGGACCTTGACTCCACGTCATTGTCTTGAGGTGCATTCCCCACCATATACCGATAAACTTCATCGGCCGTATCCACGAAGTATCTTCAATACGGCAAGGCTCGTTGAGGTTGAGCATGACGCGCGATGCCATGAGTCGGCGTAGGTCGTCGGTAACCGTCATCATACGCCATGGAGTCTGCCAAGCACCTGATTCATAGGCTGCTACTCCATTCTGCCACGGAGTGAGAAAGGTGCGAATGGTGTTACCCCTATAGTAGAAATTCTCAGCCGGATAATCGGTGAGATTTGCTTCGTGGAGGAAGGCATAGCCCCCTTCTGCCAATTCGAGTGTGATAGGCGAACAGGTAGTGTCTTTTTGGCTGATTGGTTCGCGTGTCCATAGTGCTTCATAGTACTCGGTACGCCAAGGAATAGACCATGCTTGCGGCTCGCTAACGAACTGATATTCAGTTTTCTCGTCCATTACTATCATGCTGTCGGCATTGGACGGAAAGACATATCTGAACGCAAATCCATCGTCGAAAACACGGAAGACGACATCCATCTCTGTGCCTGATTGGTGCAGGAGGTGTGCCGTGAGTTCACAATAGTGGTTGCGGATATAACGTTCCTCGCCCCAGACCGTTTCCCACGTCTCATCGAAAGAGTCTGTGTCGGTTCCAAGGAGGGTAAAATCACGACCAAGGTCCTTATCGGCGAGGACCAATCCGAGAGCAGACCAATCAAGCATTGGTGCGCCTTTGCGTGCCACTTTGTATTCAGGTGCCCCATCTGCGCCCAAGCGGAATGATACTGCCAACACATTGTCGGGAGACGAGACAGTCATCTTTTGTTGGCAACCCGTCAGTGTGATTGCTGCCAAACATATATAGCCAAAAAGTTTCTTCATATTTCTATATCCGTTTTATTTCTACAGATTCATCGGGTATGGTAAGTATATACATAGGGTCGGAGTTGCTAAATCTACCGTGTATCATTCGTATATCCTTCGTATATCTACTGTATATGTACCGTAGTTGTCGGCGTAAGGTCGGCGAGAGGATAGCGAGATGATGCCGAGTGGATAGCAGGAGGGGTTGTACCCATCAAGGTTGAGCAAACCGCAAGACAGCCTATATCAGATACCCGGGTAGCCTGTAGATTGTTTCATATTTTTGTTTCTTTCGAGTTCGAGTTGCGGAATGGGTTGTACATAACTCTCGTCGCCTTTCCATGTGATAGGTCCGTGAGAGGTTTTTTCATAGTAGGCTGCTTCGTCAGCCCCGATACGATAACGCCGGAGGTCGAACCACCATTGTCCCTCGGCAAACAGTTCTGCCCAACGTTCGTAGCGCAAGGGATTGTGCGCCAACGGGTCGGAATCGAAATAGGCGCGTGTGCGGTCGGTGAGCGATGTGTAGTCGTATGGGCAGGTAGCATCGGGGGCATATCCATAAGCACGACGATGCACCTTGTTGATATATTCGAGTGCTGTAGCAGGCGCCTCGTCCGCCATCAGTTCGGCGTAAAGCAGGTAGATGTCCGCAAGACGAATGATGTAGAAATTGCAGTTGGAGGATTGGTTCAAGCCATAGGGTGCACCTCCCATCTCTACACCCCGTATATTAGTATATTTGCGGTGTGCCCATGCCAGTCGGTCGGGACGACTATTTGCTTCCGAGGAGCGATCATAGACTGTGGTGCGCCCTTTGGCATCGATATATTCGTCCACATACGGTTGCCCGGCATTGAGCACAAGACGCGGGTCCACTTTGTCAGGGTTGTTCTTGAGCGCAAGTGCCTCAGCGCGATAGTTGGGGGTATTAATCGTATAGGGATAGTTGTCCAACGAGCGCGTACCGCTGTAATTATAACCGGGGTTGAACGTCAAGCGGGGAATCGTATCACCGTAGAAATTCCAGAAACCGAAACGGGCGATATTCTTGTCGTGCACAAAATTGTTGCCCCATTGGGACGATTTAGCAGAGATGATGATATCATTTTGCAATGTGAGCGGGTCAGTTTTGTCCTCACGCCCCTTGCGGAACTTGATATCGAGGTCCACATACCATGGCGCATAGACCATAGGCATACCCGACCCCGTTGTATAATTTTCCCACGGACCGTTCTGCTTTGAATTGCTGGTCATAGTGAGTTCGTAGAGCGACTCGGCATTGTGCTCATTGGCTTCATTACCAAAGAACATATCCTTGTATATCTCGTTGCTAACCAGATGTTTGCCACTATTTTGGATAATATCCTCCAGTAGGGCTTTTGTCTTGTCACGGTTCTCAGGGAAAATATAGAGCGACTGCATATAGACCTTGGCGAGCAGACCTTTTGCCGCCCACTCGGTAGCGCGAAACTCGTCCTCGGTATGCCCTTTGAGCAACTCTACCGCTTTGTTGCAATCGTCAATCATAAACTGCCACGTATCACGCACCGTCTCGCGACTGAGTTTCAAGCCCTCGACATCGGAGATAACCCGGTCAATCTTTGCGAAACCGAGTCCATCGGGATTGAGCTCGAAGAATATCTGCGCATGCCAATATGCCAAAGCGCGGTTGAAATAGCACTGCCCGAGGTCGTAGTCAAGGATGGCATTGTCGCTTGTTTTGCCATAATGCTCACGGTAGAACGCAATGCCCTCGATACCTGTGGACGCCAATTTCATCCATTTGCAAAGGTCGGTGTATGTAGTAGTCAGGTAGCGAGAGTCGATATTTGAATAGTTGTCTTGCGAGTTGGCACGCTCATCATAAGAGCCATAGATGTCGGAGGTGTGGTCGTAGAGCCATACACCCATCGGGAACCAATACATAGCATACGTACCTATCGCATGATCTTGTGCATACGCCGCCGTGACCAACTGGTTCACCTGCTCCATTGTGGCAGGGGAATTGTCAGTGGTTAGGGTCTGCGGGTTGGATATATCAAAGAAATCCTTACAACCGCTAAGTGTGGCGGCTATGAGAAAGATTGCTATGAGTTGCTTTTTCATATTGTTTGATTTTAGGGGTTCCAGTTAATATAGGTTTTTAGAAGGTTACGTCCAATCCGAATGAGAATAAACGGGAAGGCAGATAGCGGTTGTGGGTATCTATGTTGTACATCAGGCTGTTGCCGCCAATCTCGGGATCGATACCCGAATACTTAGTGATAGTAAACAGGTTCTGTGCCGAGAAATAGATACGCAATTTCTCCATTTTTGCCTTACGACTATATTTCTGCGGGAGGGTATAACCGAAAGACAAGTTCTTGAGTTTGAGGTAGCTGCCTTTCTCCACAAGGTAGCCCGAGACAGTTGAGTAGTTGCGGTTGGCAGCACCATCACCGATAACCGAACCGCTCTCATCGAGATAGCCTACACGGGGATCGGAGGTAATGGTAGTATTGTCCTTACCAAAGCACGAGGTATTGAATATAGCCGCCGTGGTATTGTCGGACATAAACATGTGGGTGTAAGGTTTGACAAGGTTCATGATGTCGAAACCGAATGCCCCCGAAAATACCAACGCGAGGTCGAACCCTTTGTAAGCAAACGACATATTGATACCCATCGTCATCTTCGGCCATGGATTTCCGATATACTTTCGGCTGGCGGCTGTAACGCGCCCTTGCCCGTTGTC
>USNU01000051.1 GCA_900556095.1 uncultured Bacteroidales bacterium
CGGCTCCGACCTCGTTCTGCCAGATATGGAGCACCCCATAGTAGAGCAAACGGGCAAAACTTTTGTTGTCCGTACCGACCTCATCTACAATACGTTTTTCTTCATTTCGCGCGCTGAGGAACTTATCAATTCGCAACGCGATGAGCATGGACGTTTTGCTGCCCGTTTCTCTATTCTCGGACAGGGCAACAACCTCGAAATACCCCTTGTGGACGAGTATTCGCGTATTTTGATGAAGTTGCTTGATATGCCTCTTCCGCAACCGCGCTACGCACATATTTACCTCACCCACGATGTCGATATTCTCGACTATTATCGACACTTGCGTGGGGCATTGGGCGGTATTCGCCGTGGACATATACGCGATGTCTTTTCTTCTCTGACAGATATTCATCGCGACCCTGCCTACACTTTTCCATGGATGGTGGAACAAGACGCCAAAGTGCCGACTGCCGATACTATTTATTTTGTTAAACATACCGCAGGCAAAGGATTCGACTATCCGCAATACAATACTAACGGACACGATTTCAATCGGTTAGCCTCTATGCTCAGTCGTTCCGGAGCCAAATTAGGGCTCCATTCGAGTTACTATGGACTGCCCGACAATGGCAAACAAGCGGACTATTTCCGTACTATTCTTGCCCCTGCTTGTCCACTCCACAGAAGCCACTACCTGCGTTGCTCGATTGACAATATGCAGCGTCTTGCAGACCTCGGTTTTACCGATGATTTCTCCATGGCGTTTCCCGACCGCGCGGGTTTCCGTCTCCAAACCACCCGTCCGGTGCGATGGATTAACCCTAAGACGCTGACGCTCACCGCATTAACACTACACCCGCTCACGCTGATGGACTGCACGTTGAGCAATCCCAACTACATGAACCTCTCCGAAGACGAAGCCTATTTCTTCTCCGAGCAACTCCTCGACCGTGTCCGCCACCATGCCGGTGATGTAACTCTGTTATGGCATAATAATCGTTTCTTTGATGGTTCATACCACGAGACACTATACCCCAAATTGCTCAAAGGACTACGGCATTACTCACACCACAATGACTAAACGTATCCTCATACTCACAGACCCGTACGGGAAACCCGCTTACGCTCCGCGTTTGCGCTATCTGTGTGATTATCTGACGAATAATGGATATGATATAGTTGTTTATACCGAGCAGTTTCAAGCACACGACTTTGCACATACCTACCCGATTTACGAGAAACCGTCTTATCGCAATCAACTCCAATGGGCTATCCGTTCACTCTGGTCGTTGTTTACCGATTGGCGCAATCGCAGTTTCTCCCATTGGCTGCAAGAACAAACAAAGGCACAACATTTTGACCTTGTTTTCTGCACCACATTTTCTACCTTTCCACTACGGGCAGCGTACGAAATAGCACAGAAAAAACATATTCCGCTTTTTGTGGATATACGCGACTTGGACGAACAAGTTCCCGATGCACAATACCAATCGCATCGCCAATGGTGGGCACGCCATTTCCGAAAATGGTATCAGGCAGTGAATATCCGTCGCCGCAATCGTGTATTGTATAAGGCAGATTGTATCACTACCGTATCGCCATGGCATGTGGATTTTCTACATCAATTTAATAAAAATGTACACCTCATCTACAATGGTTTTGACCCCATACAATTTTACGCAAAAGATGTTGTAAGTGACTCATTTTTAATCACCTACATCGGTAAAATATACGAATTTCAAGATATTTCGCTCGTAGAGCAGGCTATTAGAGAACTCAATCTCCCCGATGTACAATTGAATCTGCATACTCCGGACCACAATACTATTCCTATCACTTCTGTTGGTAGCGAGTTGCGCAAAAGCAGTATGGCTGTAGTGTTGACCAATCCTTCGGCGAAAGGTATGATGACAACCAAGTTTTTTGAGGCACTCGGATGCGAGAAACCAATTTTGTGCGTACCATCTGACGAAGGGTGCTTGGCACAGACTATTAGGGATACTCATGCGGGTATTGCCACATCGGATATAGGGGAAATCAAGGCGTTTATCTTGGACAAATACCACGAATGGCAACAAAACGGCTATACGCACCAACCCGTTATCAATAAGAAACAATTCTCCCGCCAGCACCAAGCGGAACAATTTGAGCAACTTTTTTTATCCCTGCCCGAAGAACATTCCCGCCCATTGCTGACAGACATCTGTTGGACACTATACCGCTCCAATACCACCTTTGATTTCTTAGATAGTATCATTGTGGCACCACGCTACAGACGTATGCGGCATTTCTTTACCACCCGTTTCGGAAAATACAGCAACCTGTTGTTACTCAAAGTATTCCGTATTGATTTGCAACGTTCGTTGGCTCTGCGTTATATCCGTCATTTGGATAAAGATACCCTGTTAGACAAAGCACATACATTCTACAACACCTATTTGGAGCCGCGAAAGAACGAGGAAGTATTCCGTATCCTACGAGAACGACAAATTATATTGGCCTCGGGGACAATAGATGTAATTGCCCAAACCATTGCCGAACAACTCCACCCAACCGCAGTTCATTCATCGCATATACTGAAACATCACCTGCTTGACACATACCACGATTTTGATATTATCACTGACAATACTGCCGATCTACCACTTATCCGCAAAGCACATCACGCCTATATTGTTGTGTATAACGACTTGCCCCGTTGGCAAAAAATGACAAAAGACCTACAAAACACAGAATTTATCCATGCAAACGGAACCAAATATTAGACCACGATTTGCAAGCAAACAAATACCGCAACGGGTGTTTTATCTCCCCTTTGCATATTATTATCGTGTGCGTTTGGGAACACCGGCTAAACTTCTATCATGGGGGCTGATTTACCTTTTTCCGACTGCATTTTATTCTTGTTTGGCAGCAGACGGAATGTCTCCTGCTTTTCTATGCAATTATATCTTATTGCTATTTGCGGTTTTTACTCTATATGAGACCGGCTATATCTACAACGATACATTTGCCACACGTAAAGAAGCGGATCCTTCCATACGTCTATATCCTGATAATCTGCAATACTTTTATGCCCACTACCCAACCATCATTGTTGCGCGCATAATGTTTGTTATCTGTGTATTGATTATTCTATTGTGTCTCCACCCTACTCCGCTATGGTGGCTAACAAGCCTTTCCGTATTGCTCATTGCACCCATATTCTATACCTACAACCGGATACGCAACCGTTACAACGTGTTTCTCTATCCGCTGTTGGTTTTCTCACGCTATATTCCTTTCCTAATTCCATACTTGAATAGCAACAATATACAATATATAGGATGGTTGTTTCTTTCTTTCCCATTACTCAATGCCATAGAGCGTTTCTCTATGCCGCGCTACCGCTACCCGCTGATACGCTGTCTGATTCCAAACGAGGAAACCAAATCCCTTTTCCGTGCGGCCTATTATGTATTGACTAGTATGGTGGCAACACTGGTATTACTGAACGGCCATTGTTCTCTATTGCCGTTGATTCCTATGTATATATTAGGTGCGTATCGTCTTGCTATATATATACTCACACGTTTCTACACACCTAAGAATTATCTGAAAGGATGAAAGGACTATCCAAATACAAGCAAACTGGTATCTGTATTTTGCTATGGTTGATACTGCTGATACCCAATATCTTTGCCCTGTTTGCAGCCGAGGACTTGCACGTGTCTTTTATCAAGACAGCAGGTTATCTACTCATTACAGCAGGTTGCCTGTTACTGCCCGCCTTTGTATTCAAATCCCGAACCTATTTTCTTTTAGAGGGGGGAGTGTGCCTATTCTTTGCCCCGATTGAACTTGCCAGTCTGCATCTGAATCATCGCCCGACATCGGACTTGTTTCTGCAATCAGTATTCGCCACCAATCCCCAGGAAGCCGCCGAGGTAGTTATGTCCGTATGGTGGCTATGTATTATCGTCCTTGCCATATGGATAGCCTATTTTATCTTGGCCAACCGTTTAGACAATAGGTATATTTTTACCCCCCAAGTAAATTATTGCGGTATAAGCGGAGTGTTACTGCTATTAGTAGCCTTATATGGTACGATGTGGTTCAGCGTGTATCAACACCGTCATGAACTGCCCGACCGCAACATATTCGGGCGGGCATGGGAATCCACTATGGTCAAATGGGATAAGATCTATCCATACAATATCTATCGCGGGTGCGGGTATCTCCTGCAAGAAAAACACAAAGCAAAGCAAATGCAGCAGGAGATACAGTCTTTCTCGTTTGGCATTCAGCCAAAAGACTCTATCGGGAACGAATTGTATATTTTGTTTATAGGCGAATCTTCACGGTATGACCATTGGGGTATCAACGGGTATGAACGCAACACATCGCCCCAACTTTCTTCTATTCCCAATGTGGTTTCCTATTCCTCCGTCTATTCGCAAGCCAACCTGACAATGCACTCAGTGCCATTGTTGCTTACCCGCGCCACTGCAGCGACCGCTGATATTCAGAACAAAGAAAAAGGACTGACTGATGCTTTTGCCGAAGCTGGCTATACTACGGCTTTTATTACACGCAACGAGACCACTAGTTTTATCAATCGAACGATGAATGATTGCAACTATCACTATGCTTTCTCACAACTTTTGGATATTGATTTTGCCAACGATTGCGACAGTTATGACTCAGATATACTTACCAAAGTGCGTGAAGCCCGCACCAACACGGGACAAATGATGGTTCTTCACTCTCTGGGCAGCCACTACAAATATAGTCTCCGCTACCCAATCAGTGAGAACATATTTACCCCTTCCTTCGGCCGAACAGATAGCTATCGTTTGATGAATGAGACACACAAACCGCTCATTATCAACGCATACGATAATACTATTCACTATACCGACAAGGTACTCGGGGACTTGATTGCATACGTAGATTCGCTACAGATACCTGCTGTGATATTATACATTTCTGACCACGGTGAGAGTTTCTGGGATGATGAACACAAATTCTCTATGCACGGCTCATACATTCCGGTCGAAGCCGAGTACCATGTACCCTTTTTCGTTTGGTATTCAGCCCAATATGCACAACTGCATCCCAATAAGGTACAGCAAATCATCGCTAATCAGCACCAACCTGTCACATCACAAGTAGTATTCCATTCCCTATCGGATATGGCAGATATACATACTATTGCAGATAGTACATATAGCATTTGTTCTCCATATCTACAATCCCAAGATACCATTACCGTCATCTCCGGCGGTGGACAATTGACAGATTTTATAATTTCTACATACAACTAATCAATCAACACTATATGAACAAGTTACACTCTATACTTTTTTTACTCTTTGCGGGAATATCGCATATTTTTGCGACCACCTATTATGCCGCGCCTAATGGTTCCGGGGACGGCAAGACCTACGACACCCCTTGTTCATTGAGCAAGGGGATCAACAGCCTCCGGCAAGGAGGCGACACGTTGTATCTGCTCAATGGACAATATGATCTAGACAAAACCACCATCAGCTACAAAAACGGTGCTGCAGGGCAATATATTGTTATATCAGGTTATCCCAATGAGAAAGTCATTTTAGACTTTCGTCGTACGGCTTATGGTACACGCGGACTGCAAATAGCCGAGACCTGCACCTATCTACATATCAAAGATTTAACACTTCGTTATTCGGGAAAGAATAACCTCTACAATGAGGGCAGCAACTGCCTTTTTGAGAATCTCGATATTTACGGCTCTGCAGATACGGGATGCCAGATGAAAAAAGGAGGAAACAACATTATCAAAAACGTGGATTCGCACGATAACTTTGACTATGAGTTGGACAAATCCGGTAATTTGACTCAATGCGACTTTGGTGGTAACGCCGATGGATTCGCCGATAAACAATTCACGGGCAACGGCAATCACTACATCGGTTGTCGCAGTTGGAACAACTCGGACGACGGGTGGGACTTTTTTCAACGCGTTTCCAATTCCGAAACCATCATAGAGGGGTGTATCTGCTACAAGAACGGTCCTGCCTATTACGATATGCGCAATCACCCTCGTTATCAGACAGATAAGGCATGGTTCGATCAATTCAAAGACGGCAAAACAGTTACGGATGCAGACGGCAACGAAGTAACGGTTACACTTGACAAGTATCCAAACATGGGAAATGGTAATGGGTTCAAATTAGGTGGCGGAAGTACAATACATAATGTGTTGGTTCACCATTGTCTGTCTGTAGCAAATACAGTGAAGGGCTATGACCAAAACAGCGATGCCGGGGCTGTGCGATTATACAACAACACCGCCTATATGAACAATTCGGACTATAGTTTTTATAATGCCAATGGTTGCAGTCTGGATATACAGAATTGTATCAGTTTTCAGCCTAAAGGCAAGAATACGTTTGACAGCAGAATCGTGCAAGTAAGCAACAATAACTCGTGGTCGAGCGGGTTCAGTGTGTCAGCAGCGGATTTTCTGTCGTTGGATACAGCGGAAATTACCGCACCCCGCCTTGTTGACGGTAGCATAGCAGAAGGGTTGTTGCTGCATTTGAGTGAAGGTTCTGCACTCATTGATGCGGGCAACGATGTAGGATTAGACTATATGGGTGATGCACCCGACCTCGGTTGCTATGAGACCATAGGCGAAAATCCACAACCAATCACCGGACACACAATAGCATATATCACTACGCCGGGCAGCGAGGAAGATAATGCTATTCTCAACCGCTTGCGTCAGAACGATTCACTCTCTATCAAGATAGTGAATGCCGGTTCGGCTTCTTCCGATTTTTCCAAATATGAGTTGCTGATTATCAGTCCGAAACCCAATAGCAGTGCAAGTGTATTCACGGTGTTGAAAGGGTATGACAGACCTATGTTGGTACTCAAACCGTTCCTATTCAAAAGCAGTGTATGGAATTGGGGAAACGCTATCAATACACAAGATTTGTCCGTTGTAGTAAGCGACACCACACATGCCTTGTTCCACAACATTATTTTTGGCAACAAACAGACTATCAATCTATTTGAGACTTGCACAACCAATGCCCTAACGGCTATCGGTGATTGGACAGGGAATACATCGGGAATCGTCTCGTTAGGTGCGCCCGTTTCACATCCCGACTACACAACTATCGCTGATATGCCTGCCGGGACAACTCTCAACGGCACGACACTGCCACAGCGTTTGGTGATGATTGGCGTGTCGGAATACAGCACCGCAGACCTAACCGAAACAGGGCTGCAAATTATAGAGAATGCAGTTTGTTACCTCCTTGGAATTTCTCATCCCGATGACACTACCAATCTTATGCAACCTGCCATTGTTCCTCAGGCAATGAAAATACTGACAGATCAAGGCATAGTTATTATACGCGATAGAAAACGCTATACGATTTTGGGAAGTTGCATATAGCAATATACAATATTTATTAAATTAGAAGCGATGAACTTAGTAGAACTCTTACATCAGGAAGTAGTGCCCGCTATCGGTTGCACAGAACCCATTGCGGTGGCACTTTGTGTGGCAAAAGCCACCGAAAAACTGCTACACGAACCAACCGCTATCCGTGTGCGTATGAGCAAGAACATCTACAAGAACGCCCTTTCTGTGGGCATTCCGAACACAGGTATGACAGGATTGCCTATTGCTATCGCCCTCGGGGCTACCATCGGACACAGCGACAAACAATTGGAAGTGCTATGCGATGTATGTCCGAAGGCAGTGGAATACGCCAAAAAGTATATGGAGCGCACACCCATTGATATAGAAATTGACCCGCAAGCACCAGATATGCTGTACATTCGTGCAGAAGTATCAGACGGCTTCCACGCGGCACACGCCACCATACAAGGCAGCCATACCCATTTCTGCGAAAGCGAAAAAACATCGACGGAACTTCACTCTTCCCAAGACACACAAGACCACGCACTGACCTTGCGTCAAGTATATAATTTTGCAATGAGTGTTGATTTAGAACAAGTGCGTTGGCTATTAGACGGGGCAGAGATGAATATCAACGCCGCCAAGATCTCATTTAACGGAGAGTATGGGCATGGATTGGGCAAACTACTGCAAACACAACGCAAGCGCAAATGTATGCCTGCGTATCGCAACCTGCTGCCCGCTATATTCGGCAATACTCTGTTTACCAAGATATTGAGTTACACAAGCGGGGCTTGCGATGCACGTATGTCGGGGGCGATGGTACCCGTGATGTCCAACTCGGGTTCGGGCAACCAAGGCATATCCTGCTCAGTACCGGTTTATATCTATGCCCAAGAAAACGACTGCACAGAGGAACAAATGATACGCGCCCTGACGCTTAGTAATCTGACAGTTATCTATATCAAACAGTCGCTCGGCAGATTGTCGGCGTT
>USNU01000052.1 GCA_900556095.1 uncultured Bacteroidales bacterium
AGTTTGAGCAGGAACAGGAACGCGGTGGCGAAGTAGAGTTGGAGCAGTTCTGGATTCAGAAGTCGTTCGGACGTTTCGCCAACATACGTGCCGGCCATATTGTCGTGCCCGTAGGTCTGACCAACGCCTACCACGAGCCGCTCAACTTCTTCACCGTCTATCGTCCCGAAGGCGATAACACCATATTGCCTTGCACTTGGCACGACATCGGTATCCAGTTCCACGGCAGGTACAAGTGGTTGGGCTACACTGCGCAGTTCCTCCCCGGCTTGGAGAGTGCGCGGTTCGGCAGCAAGAACTGGATTCATTATGGCTCGGCGTCGGCATACGAGTTCAAGTTGGCTAACTGCTACGCGGGTCTGGCGCGTCTCGATTTCTACCCCCTCAATCATCAGGGCTCGGACGCACTGCGTCTGTCGGTAAGCGGCTATGCAGGTACCTCGTTCCGAAACAACCTGCAACCGACCAACAACACCAAATATGAGGGTGTAAGAGGACTGGTGAGCCTTGGGGCCTTCGATTGGCGGTACAAGGGGCACGGCGTTATCTTCCGCGGTTCGGCTATCTACGGACACCTGAACGATGCGGACAAGATTACCGCCTACAACAAGTCGATGCCGAAAACTTCGGTCTCTAAGAGACAGAACGTGGCAAGCGACGCCTACAGCGTGGGTGCGGAGATAGGCTACGACTTCTTCTCGCTCAGCCAAGCCCTGCGCGACAAACGCCAACAGTTCTACCTCTTTGCGCGTTACGACATCTACGATGCGCAGGCGAAAATCAACGCCAGTCGCAACTATTGGGCAGGGCGGCAGAAAGTGTCATGCGGTTTCAACTATTTCCCTATCCCGCAGATAGTGGTGAAAGGCGAGTTCGGCTACGGTATCCTGAACCAAAACCCTCACTCGGAAAACAACTACAACAACGAGCCTTACATCGCTCTGAGCATCAACTACAGCGGTTTCTTTGTATTGTAAGAGACCTTCCCTAAGATATGAGACTCTCCCGACCTCCCTTCGGGGGGTAGAGAATATCAATATAGCAGCCCGAACATCCACAGGGGAATACGATTGTGATGCCCGATTTCCAGGTCGTCTATCGCCAAGAAACTATTCGGAATGTCCTTTATTTGGTCGAAGGTTTTGTTGCGACCGCCCACCTCAAACAGGTACGTGCGGTTGATCATAAAATCACCGTCTTTGGGCAATAGCACCTCTTGCGTAGCACGCAACTGATTGAAAAAGAATGTCTCGCGCAATGTTCCCACGTCGATATGCGTAGAGAGGCAATACATCAGATTGGTGTTGTCCAAATATATCTTGTCGGGCTTGCTGAGTGATTTCACATTCTTTACCTCATTGGTATATATTGCCAATAGAGCCGCCCTATCTAAAGCATAGAGCATCTTCAGACCTAACTCGCGGTTGGTGTCTAACTCGCGGTACAACTCCGCCATCTTGGGCGTGAACGGTACCCGCTCCGCCAATATCATCAGCATGCGCTGTATCTTCTGTATGCTGATAAAAGACACATCTTCTATATGGGGCAGGTCGTTCTCCAATACTTGCCGTATCATACTCTGTACTCGCTCATAGAAGCCGTTCCCTTCCTCTTTGTAAAAAGGATAGTAGCCGTGCCGCAGGTAGTCGCTGAACAATGGCAGCACTTTCATCTTCTGCGTCAGCGGCATGGCAATACTCTCGTGCGATTGCAGCAGTTCCTCCAAAGTGTGGGCATCGCCGACTTCGTACCCCTCAAACAACAGGTACTCACGAAAAGACAGCCCATATAATGTGTAGAGCCGTTGACGTCGGGACAAGTCCCCCTCATGTGCATCTATCTCAAGCATAGACGAACCTGTATAAACGATATGCAACTGCGGGTAGGCATCGTAGATGTTTTTCAGTACCGGTTGCCAATGAGGCAAATAGTGTACTTCGTCGAGGAATATATGTGTGCCGCCGTGCGTGAAATGGTATTCCACCAAGTCCATAATATCGTGTGTACGGAACCACAGGTTATCCATCGATACGTACAACGCTTCACGCGACGAAGGGAATGTCTCGCGGATATGCTGTAGCAACAAAGTGGATTTGCCCACACCGCGGCTTCCCTTGATACCAATTAGGCGGTTGCTCCAATTGATTTGCCGATACAGATAGCGGTGCAATTGCATTGATACTGCACTCACCAATCGGTTGGAATAAAGGTATAGAACCTCAAAATCTTGCTCGTTGATTGCCATACACTACTGAATTATAGATAAATACATACTTAAAAACTGCTGCAAAGGTACTATTAAATATCGAATAATACAATAGATGTAGCAAGAAAAAGCAGTTGTAACTGCTAATTTTGCTGTAAAAAAGATACTTCCAACTGCTAATTCTGTGTATAATTGAGCAGTTGGAAATGTCTTTTTTTTGTTTAATGTGGAGTATATTCCACTCTCTTTTGTGGGCGAAGTGATATCTATTCCATTGGGCGGATGGTCTTTTCGATAAAGGAGATTTCGTTTTCACTGAGATGATATTTGGCGTAGAGTTGGCGGTCGATATCCGCAATGGACTGGTTCCAATCAATGTGTTGATTTGTCTTGAAATCTTGTTGTGGTACGAAAGAATATACAGAACGCGTGGCGTGTTGTGTTTGTTTGCGGATACCTACCAACGCACGGAACAATTTCGTCTTCATATACTTGGCACAATTTTCCATTTCTTGCTTGGTATCAAAAGGTCCTATCTGTATAAAGGTTTCCGTACATAGCATTCCAGGCGTCGCCAGAACCGGCGTCGCCGGTATTTCTCCAATTTCACCACACCCGTAACTCTCTGAAATAAATATCTTGTATTTATTCAGTCCGTCTGCTTTTGTAAACGGGTAATCTTTGGGCAAATAGCGATAAATTCGCTTCATATTCCCATCCAATCCGAGCAAAGTATATCCGCCTGTTATCGGTTTTTCTGACATAGGCGGCAACCCGTATTTGGCACGCGACTTGATTGCATCGCCCCGTAAACCATATAGTTTAGCGGGCGATGCAATCAAGTCGCAAGTAGCCTCTTTAAGGGTTCGTACTTTTTCCTTAATACCAACAAGTACATTTTCGCGGATATAAATATCACACCCTTCTTCTTTCAGATAGCGATTGGAATATGATACGCCATCTATATTGTGCCTGTATATATGGCATTTATCATTGTATTTGCTATTCCAAAGAAAATAGCAAACGCCCCCTTTAATCTCAACACCAGAGAAACATTCTGAAGAATCTGCATAGTCGTGCAACAGTTGCAGATGTTTATCGCTGATCATTGCATCGCGGAAATCGTCTAATCCCTTTCCGCCCGTCATCCAACGAGATGGCATAATGAGTGATATATAATCAGGATGCAGTTTCTTTGCCACCTCTACAAAACATTGATATATCGGTTTTGCGCTTGCTCCTGCGCCTCCGTCCATCACTTGATATGGCGGGTTGCCTACTATGGCGTTAAATTTCATGTTTTTGAAGTTTTTGAATGTTTGTCCTTTGTTGATTTGTTCGATGAGTTTGGTTTGTTCGTTGGTAATGCGGTTGATGAGGTCGTCGGGTACATATAGGTTGTCAAATCCGCCTTTGGCGTGTTCGTATCGGAAACCGAGCAGAGTGCGGCGTGTGATACTGCGTGCCATTTGCGTTTTGCATATCACAAAGATATTCTCCCGCACGACCTCGTCCCAAATCCGCTGCTGCTCTTCAATGGTGTCTGTGGAGAAGAGCGCATTGGCAACTTTAGCCCGATAGGCGGAGTATGCCGCATAGAGCGGATAGAGCCCCGATTTGGAGTTTATCTCAAGGATATGTGTGTCGGGCGTAAAGACACGGCGGGTAACATTCGCCTGCTCTATGTAGCGCGGTTCGTCTATTTCGTCGGTAAAATTTTCGTTGTAGAAACAATAGCCGCCTATGGTGTCGCTCAAGTGTCGGTTGACCACTCGCCATGGGGTGAGTACCGTCTCTTTGTCAGGGTTGCGGAAGGCATTGAAGATAGCGGCTATCTGATGAATACGCTGTTCTACGGTCATACGGTCTGCCGTTTCTGCCAAAGCACGGATACGCCTTCCTGCCGCAAGGAAGATGTCTTGGTCGTAGTACTTGCGGAAGTTGGCGAACACTAATTTGGTTACACCTTTGGGCATAAACTCCTCCCACGAACCATCATCGATTATCTCGGTGAAGTTCGCCAATGTTACATCTTGCATGCCCTGTGTGAGTTCCGCTCCGTAGATAAGCAGCGGCATACGGATACTGATACCTCGCAGGATACTGATGGCATTGGTACGCTGTTTTTTTGCTTCGCTGAGTTGTTGCAGTTGCTCTTCTTCCTCCTCTGTGAGCGGTTCCCGTTTGCGTTTTTTCTTTTCTATGCGTTCTATCTGCTCCCGCTGCTCGTCGGTCAGTCCTTGTGTGTTGATGTCCACTTCGCCTGCTTTTGGCATGGCTTTGGTGGTACCGATGATACCTTTCAGCGTTTTGAAATCCTGTAAGGCAAGGTTATCCATCTTGAGCAGTTCTTCGCTATAGAGGTCGCCGGTGTCAAATCCGGACGATACTACCCGCTCGACATACACTTTCTTGAGTTGCTCAAAGAGTTGGTTGGCGGTTATCTTGTCTTTCATCTGCGTACCTTCGCAGGCGATGATAGGGCAGAAATTGAGGAACTCGCCCAACGTCTTTCGGTCGTTTTCTGTTGTTTTGCCTGCTTTGGCTTGTACCTTGGCGGTTTCTGCAATGACGCGCAATGTGCGGTCGGGCGCAAAATCGAACACATAGCAGTTTTCTTTGCGCAGCCCGTTGATGGTGGCAGGGGTTTGTACACGGAAGATAGTCTGCATATAACTGCTTGCCGCCGTGTTGAATGTCCCCGACAGCATCATTACTGCTGTCCATTCCGGCACGCTCACGCCAGTGGTGAGTTTTCCGCAAGAGAGGGTGATGGTGTAGTCGCTGCGGCGAATGGCTTTTTGTACGAGTTCGAGTGCATCACCTTTTTCGGCATCGTCATCGCCCTCGCCTGCTACGTTCACTATCTCAAAGTTGCCGAATACAGGGTGGTCTTGCAATAGTGCCGACAGGGCTTTGGCAGCACGGACGCCCGGCAGCATCCACAGCGTATGGTGGAAACACCGGCGGAACGCTTCGTTGGAGAACGGAAAGAGACTCTCTTTGTCGGGCTTGGTGAGCAGGTCGAGGAATGCACGCACATCTTGTTCGTGTACAAAAGTGCCGTTGTCTCGGGTGCGGAAGAACTCGGTGAAGTTGAATGCCACGTCCATATCCATATACTTTGCCATCAGTCTGCCGAGGTCAAAAGTATAGATATTCATGGTGGGCAACCCTGAGTATGGGTTCGGGTCTCCGAAATGCGTCTCATCCCATTGGACTTTGGCACGCTGTTCCATCACGTAGTCCCATGTGTATATCTCGTCCTCTTTGTATTGGTTGAAGAGGTTAAATGGGGTACCCGATAGTTGCAGCACCTTGGTGGTCGGTTTGGTGAGTGTTTCCAATACATTTTGCCCGAGTTGGGTTTGCGTACCCTCGTGTGCTTCGTCCACGATAATGCAATCCCAGTTTATATTGAATACACGGTGGTTCTTATCAAACTTGCCGCCCACTTGCTCCGACCCGCGCAGGTCTTGCATAGAGGCGAAATAGACATAGTGCAGATTCCCCAAACGGCAAGCGTTCTCCATATCGGCAAGGTGGTTTCCTTTCTCTTTGGAACCATAGTCGTAGCGTGTAGTTTCGAAACGGAAAATCTTTTGGAAATCGTCGTACCAACCTGCATTGACCACAGGACGGTGAGTGAGAATGATTGTGCGACAATAGCCCATACGGCGGATGACCTCGAGGGCGGAAAGCGTTTTTCCGAAACGCATTTTTGCGTTCCAAAGCATGCGGTTCGATTTTCCGAAACGTTTGCAAGTGCGCTCTATTGCCTCTTTCTGCTCGGGGCGAAAGACGATAGGCGATTGCGCAATGGAAATCTCTTGCGGCAAAAGTGAGGTGCGTTTTTGTTTGGCTGCGGCGATGGCACGTTTAGCCGTTTCGAGGTCGGTATTAAACCATTCTCGCCCTCCGTCCTCGCCGAAATCGGTGCGCTCAATGCCTGAACGTAGCAACACTTGGTGGACATCGGTATCGTTGATACAGAAGACCTGTTTGTTGGCGTGCGCGATAGAATTTTCGGTGTAGAGCAAGTCGTATTTTATCCCCGCCGTATGGGTATATTGGCGTATGCGTTCCCGCGCAGCCTCGTTAAGGATATGGCTGTTGGGTTTTTCGTCGAGGCTTGCCTCATCGGGCATAGTGGTCTTGCCTATCTTGAGGCAACCGCTGTGGGCAATGTCGTTGATACGGAAGATGTAAATCAACTCGGGGCGGAAGGTGGAGTACGTCTTTGCCATAGTGTGTTTTATTTAAGGGTTTCGTAGAAAAAGAGTTCTTTTTTATGCTTGCCATCGTGCGACAAGTCCCAATCACGGATACGGCAATGAATGCCGGTGTGTCGGTACATATCACGGAGATTGCCACTCATACAGGCGGGGCAAGGGGAGGACTGGACGGGTTGCGGAAACATCGACAACTGTTGGTCTTGTTCCTTATAAGCAACACACGAACCAGGAATGATACCTTTCAGCCCGTCCATCTGCCAGATATTCCATGTGATGATGTCTATTGCTTCGTGCAATATCTTTTTGGACGGGAGTTTCTCTGTGCCAAACCGCAAGACGTGCCAACGTATATAAGAGGACAGGATGTTCTCGCGTGCAAGGAGCAAGTTGTCGCCTTGCCACTCATAGCCGTAGACCGATTGCAAGGCGATTTTCATCCATTTGTACCATTTCTTCGGGTCTCTGTCTATGCCGTTGTTTTCATAGACAACTCGAAATTTGCGGTCGAGTATGCCGATACGTTGAAACGGCTCTATCTGTTTGCCTGTTACGGTGTCATAACGACTTGTCAAATAGGGTGCTTCGCCGCAGGTAATTTCCATGCGTACGTCTTTTACATAGTCGCGCCACGTCTTACCTTCGGTGTCGGGAAAAAGAATCGGATTGGGGTTGGCAGTCCAAGTATGGTTGTCGTTCTCGTGATTGAAGACATCTTTGCACCCGAACCACGCCTCATCAATGAGGTTGTTTTGCCGGTTGCATACCCATGAGGGGGTGAATACTTCCGCCTTTTGTCGGCTGCGTGCTTGTTGTACGGATTTGGCTTTTTCGCTGCGTGGTTTTATCAATCCCTCGTTAGGTCCTGTAATGAGCGGCACCTCTATTGTGTCGGCAAACCGATAACCAGTACCCCGCTCCGCATAGTCATCGGTTGCCCAGATGATATTGCGTCCGGACGAGTGGTCGTAGAGGATTTTTTGCAGGATTTGTACGGGGAAAAGGCTTTCGGGGATGTCGGGATTGGCAAGATAGGCAGAATTCGCAGCGCACAATGGTACGAACTCGACTTTGGCGTTTGCCAAATCGGGTTTTTGTCCACATTTCATTACGGGATTTACATCATGCGCTCTTGATTTCTTCCGACAAGTGGAGTCAGAAGAAACATTCGTGGGATGGTTCATTGCACATTTATGTGCGTGAACTACTTATTGCGGAGGAGCGGGTAAATCAAAAAGACCTTAGGACGATAAGAAAAGGCACAAAAAAATGCGTGTTACTTCACTTATCAATCCTGAGGTCCTGAGATTACCCACTAATCCGACAAGTTCCGCCCCACGCAATGCGTTGGACGTTTACTGAACTTATTCTCGGATTAGTTATCACGAAATTTCTCAGGTTTCAGGATATCCGAATAAATAGCAAACGCTACTAATATGGGGTGTTATTTATTCAGCGCAACTGCCGCACCCCATTCGGCAGCAGGTCTGTTTCGGTTGCAAAGATAAGAAATATATTTCGAATACGCAAGACGTTTGTGCGAAAATACATTAGATATTCGGATTATGCAATATCAAGGTCGGAATAAGCAATAATCCCATCATTGACAGCACTCACAGCCATACAACTCCCCATTTCAGGGGATACGGAAGGGTGAGATTTCAGCAAAATGCGGTATTGTCCGCAGGGGTAAAAGGCAGTAATTTTGCAACGTAATTCGGGAACAGAGAATATGGGGGAAAATGGAGCAAACAGGGCAGACCAGAGGGGACGGAAAGACCATCACGAACCATATACGCGTATCCGCAAGACAATGTATGTATCCCAAAATATGGGTAGTACAAGGCTCTTATCGGGTTAGTACCAAAGTATAGAGAAAGTATTCATATGTATCGGTTATGTATCGGTTATGTATCGGT
>USNU01000053.1 GCA_900556095.1 uncultured Bacteroidales bacterium
GGTAAAGAGTCTGGCTTGGACGGGTGTAGCCGCGATAGCCTTTCTCCTCTTTCGTCTCCTTTGGAAAGCGCAAAGCCTCCTTCGCAGATGAGTAGATGAGTAGATGATTGCTTCGCAGATGATTATAATTATAGTTTTAATGATATATAAATAGCGATTATGCTGTTTATTATTATTTCGTATATACTTTATATCGCTACAAAAGAACTGCTTTTCAGTGAACTATACAAAAAATAACATTTGACAATCTACAATCAGGGGCTGCCCATACGTGTTAGGCAGCCCCTGATTGTTATAGTGCCTCTCCTGTTACGGAGTCCCCACAAACCCCAATAGGGTGTAGTGGGGTGCTCTTGGAGAAGTTGGATAGGTCTCTTATTTCACCTCCACACCGGTGGTAGTGTATGTCTTGCCGTTGCGGAGGATATACACTTGCCCGTCGCGGACAACTTTCTGTGCAACGTGGTCAGTAGACTCATCTACATGCACTTGCTCTGTGTCGGTGGCACTCATACATTGAATATACTTGAAAGTGCCAAACACCGCATCCATCTGATAATCACGCAGATTATCGCATGGTACATACAAGTTCACATTGTAGTTGACAAACGAACTGTTATCTGCTACAGGCGGTTCGGTCGGATAAGCATAAATGTCATATAACTTACGGCACCCCGCAAAGACGTTCGCCCCGATAGAGGTCAAAGTATTCGGCAGGTCTATCTTGCTCAGTTTCGCAAAGCCGTTGAAAGCGTTATTTCCGATATGCGTAATGCCCTGCTCTAATACAACCGCGTCTGTGGTGTCGCGGAACAAGAGCCACGGCATATCGTTTCCATTGTAGTCGTACATCGCCCCTGTACCCAAGATAGTGAGCGTATGCCCTTTATATTGCCAATAGAGGTCATTCCCGCATTGCCCTGAAAGCGTCTGTGCAAACTCCGCTGTAAACGTGGTATCACATGTAAGTACAATGTTACGCGGGTTGTCTGTATTTCCGTCCGACCATTGTGCGAAATGATAACCCCAATTAGGACTGGCAGAGATTGTAATGGAAGTATTGGGTTTGAATTGTCCACTGCCATAGGCATATCCCCAATTATCGTCTGAAGAAACAAGTGTGAGGATTGGGTCATCTGCAAACTCTGCCGTAAAGGTTGTATCCTGCGTGACCATTACCAACCGCGGGTTGTCGGTATTACCATCCGTCCAACGCACAAAATGGCGGTGCGCATTTTCGGGTACTGCCATTATATTTACCTGTTGCCTCGCATTACAGGTAATCACATTCGCACTCTCGCAGCCGTCGGTATAGAGTGTAAATGTGAAATACTCCTTTGATGTAGGTGTGGCGTATTGACAAACAGGACGAACAGAGAGACCATAATAACGGTTACTATTGTTACTGCGTATGAAATCCAAGTTGAAATAGAGACGCCGCGCATAGTTCGGGGTGATTTCATTGATCGATGACGATTGGTAACCGCCGTAGGAACCGATGTAACTATGGTTCGAACCATTGCAATAACCCGTAGCAGGAAGAAAAATAGAGTTGCTATTCACCTTACTTGTTACTTGGTAACCGTTTACTCCATTTAGTGTTGTCCAAGTCCACGTGCAGTTGTTGATTAGTTCATCCATTTCGATAGCAGTCGGCATACGCCATTTGTCACCCCAATTGACCTGAGCAGCATCATCTTCTGGCTCCAATGTGGTTTTGTTGTCCGTAAACCCATTGTCCCCGTAACTTGCATTGTTGCAGTACTTGATGAGTTTGTTGTCTCCACCATTAGCATATTTGTAAGTAGCCCACGAGTAATCCTCTTTGGGCAATATCTCACCCCAAGCATAGTGGTTGCCGCAGTCTTCAGGTTTCTCGGCACCGACATTGCAAGATGCCCACCTAATGCCACTTGGCAAGCCTAAGTCAACGGCTTGTACATCAACAGGTGCTGGCGCATAGCCACCTTTGTAACCATTTCGACTACAATCGTCATAAACATTGTAGTTCCATACATCATCTGCCCATACCGACATTCCTGTCAGCATAGCAATACCTAATGAGATAAGTTTTGTTTTCATACTGAATTGATTTGTTTGTCTCCACTTTGTTATTCGGCTATTGACTTTCTCCGTTTTTTACTTTATTTTGTTCATATACAACGAATTTCAGTTCGCATATAGACACACAAAAAAGCGTGAACTTTTCGTTTACTGATTACTATTCGGCTCTTGAAAGGAACTCGACTTACCTTAAATGCACCAAATATATCTACGGAAAAGCCCACGCTTACGCATGAGCATTTTGGCTTTTTTCTTGGTGCATTTTTATGTCTTAAAGAAAGTGTCGAGTTTTCTCAAGAGCACAAGTCTGAAGCAAAACGCTTTTTTATGTATATGTCATTGCATCGCCTTACCGATGCGCGGTTATGCCATAGGCAAATTGTTTAATGGGTTGTTATATTGTTAATATTTTATCATTTACGGCTGCAAAGATATAAACTATTTTGCATTTATGCAATAACGTCTATATCATTCTATTGACTCCAATTGGTTTTCTATCTCTTCAATAGTAGGGATTGTGCCCTTCACATTAGTCGGATAGAGTTGCTGTAATTCATACTCGGATATCCCTAAAGGCTGACTACTTGACTCCAAAGCATATTGGGCAATCAGGTTGTTTTTCTCTTTGCATATCAGCAATCCGATTGTCGGATTGTCACGCCCTTCTTTGCGCAAGATATGGTTGCATGCCACCACATAGCCACCAAGTTGTCCAACATCGGCAAAGTCGAACTCGCCAATCTTAACTTCTACCACCACATAGCACGACAGATTAAGATTGTAGAAGAGCAAATCGATAAACCGTTCTTTATCTGCAATTTGCAGACGATATTCTTTACCTACATACGCAAAACCCGTGCCCAATTCAATCAGGAATTGAGTGATATTCTGCAGTAAAGCATCTTTCAGTTTCCGCTCGTTGTAACGTTGCGTAATACCTGCAAAGGCAAAATTGTACGGGTCTTTGGTTATTTCCTGTGCGAGGTCGCTTTCGGCAGGCGGCAGTGTATGCTTGAAATTGGTAAGTGCCTTACCTTGCCGCTCGTACAGGTCGGTACCCATAAAATTCAAGAGCATGCTGCGACTCCAACCGTTTTGTAGGGTTTGTTGTACATAAAACAAAGCCTTGTTCGGGTCGTTGGAACACTTGTCTATGATGTATTTGTGATGTCCCCAAGGTATAGAGAACAGGTCTGTCTCCAACTTTTGAGCAACCTGCTGTGTGTGGGCGGTATCTGCATCTTGCAAATCTTCCCCAAGTTGGGGAAGATTTATAAGAAGTTGGTTATAAAGTTCAAAGAAACGTTTTGCATAACGAATAGAGGTCTCCGAGAAACAGGTTACTTCAGGGATAGACTGCCGCAAGTCCCTGCTAAGGTTGGTATAAAAACCTCTACCGTACTTGTTCTCTGCATTGAGTGCGACAATATCCCTGCCGAGTTCCCAATAATAGCGCAACATCTCCTGATTGACTCGTACCGCCGATTGGATTTGGCTCTGTCGGAAACGCTTGCTTAATTGTTTAACCCACAGGGAATAGTCATGGTCTGTGATAGTGATAGATTGACTCATACCTCCTAATTTTCTTGCAAAGATATAAACTATTTTACATTTATGCAAATGAAAAGACCATGCGGAGTATCTATTCCGTTGTATTTTCGAATATCTCACGCATCTTTTGCCGGGGCAACCGAGCCGTTACAATTGTTTTCCGCTCAGGCGTTCCAAGTCTTCTGACAGTTCCTTGAGACTTTCCAATTTCTGCTGCCGTTTCTGTATCTTCTTGTAGGCGGTATATTCCGTGTCGGCTTTTTGCTTTGCCAGTTCGTGAGAGATTCTGCCGCTGTTAGTCAGCAGTTCCCTGCCGTTCATTTGCAGGATTAAGCCCAATGCCTTTTGCCAATCAGCCATATACATCGGCTTGTGTGCCCTTGCCTGTGCCTCGGCGAAAGCAAGGTATTGCTCAACAATCAACTGGAGTTGCTCCAACTCTTCCTTGTTCAGGTAGTTCTTGCCGATACCGATATCCGATTTGCGCACAAGTCCCTCTATCTGCGTGTTAGTCAGTCCCATTTGCGGGAGTTGGGCATTCGAGCGGAAATACACCAACTCGGCAGCCGTCTTTCCGCTTACCGCCCAAAGCAACTTGTTCTGCACCTCTGCAAAAAAGTCTATGGTCATCTGCGCCCGGCTGTCGTAGTCCTCGCTCAACTTGTAGATATCCTTTATTTGCTGGTAGAAGACGCGCTCCGATATGCGTATGGCACGTATCCTTTCGAGCAATTCGCGGAAATGGGTGAGCGACTGCCCTTTCTTGAAACGCTCATCGTCCAAGGCAAAGCCCTTGACTAGGTACTCTTTGAGAATGGAGGTCGCCCATATACGGAATTGCGTAGCACGCTTTGAATTAACACGATAGCCCACCGCAATGATAGCGTCAAGGTTATAGAATGACACCTCTCTTTCTACTTGCCTTGTTCCTTCTGTTTGAACTATTCGGAATTTCCTAATAGTTCGTTTTTCCTCTAATTCGTTGTCTTGAAATATATGCGTCAGGTGCTCGTTGATAGTAGGTATCCGAACTTCAAACAACTCACTCATAGCCCTTTGGGTGAGCCACACCGTCTCATCTCTTACAACGGCCTGTATTTGCACTTTGGCGGTGCCGTCTTCCGAATTAAAAATGGCAATTTCGCCGTAATTTTGTTGCTCCATATCTATTGTTTGAGTAAGAGTTGATACAATCTCCGATACCTACGGTCGCAAACAACCGATAGGAACTACACGTTGCAGAGTCTGAAGATTTCTTACTCCGCTGCAAAGTTACATATTTTCAGGCAAATAGACAAGAGTTGTCAGGTAAATTGTGTGTGGTTAAAGCCGTTGGGGCATTATTGCAATCGGCGTTTCACCTGTTCTTCTATGGCACGAAGTTCAATGACATCTTCCCTGTCGGTTTCGAGGGCATCAAAAGCCCTGCGGCGTTGGTCAAAATCGGCATATATGTTCTCCACCTGCTTTTCCATTTCTGCGGTGGTGATACTGCCCGCACCTTGCAAAATGGCTTTCTGCCGGAACTGCGTGCCGCGCTTGCTGCGTACCCGAAAGCCGACTGCGAGTATCATATCCAGCGAGTAGAACGTTACCTCGTATCGCTTGCCGTCGGAGGCAGTTGTTAAGTAATCCTTAATAACTGAATTGGGGTCTAACTCGTTTTCTTTCAGTATATTATTGATATGTATATTGATATTAGGCACCGAGGTGGCAAAAAGTTCCGCCATCTGTTTTTGGTTCATCCAGACCTGCCCGTCGTTGGCATACAATACCACACTCGATTTGCCATCGTCGGTATGGTAGATGATGATGCTGTTTTGTTGGGTGATGCTCTCTGTCTTGTCCATAGTATTTTATTTCGCTTGTGGCGGTGTCTCCCTGTTTACATTCTCTATTTACATATATCGTTATTGCCTTTTTGCATTCTTCGCTGCGGCATTCAAGGTACGGATGGTTTCCCTGTAGTCTTCTTCGGCAGGAGAGAGGGTGCGTTGCTTGTATTTCTTGTACTCGCTTTCGGCGTACTCCTTTGCCGCCTCAAAAGAGATTTTGCCTTTACCCTCCAATACAGGACGGTCGTTGGCACGTATCAGGTTATCCAACAAATCAACCCTTGACTATGTACTCATGTATACGCTTCGTCGCCCATTGACGAAACTGCACGCCTTGGATAGAATTGACACGATAGCCCACGGAGATAATCATATCAAGGTTATAATAGGCTACATTGTACACTTTGCCGTCAGCAGCAGTTGTTGCAAAAAATGCAACAACTGATTTTTCCGACAACTCTCCTGTCTCAAAGACATTCTTTATATGCCTACTAATAACAGACTTATCCCGTTGAAACAAACCTGCCATTTGGTCTGCTGTCAGCCATACGGTCTCGCCTTGCAGCAAGACATCTATCTTGGCTATACCGTCGGTCGATTGGTATATCACCACTTCGCCGTGGTTTTGGTTGTCTATCTCATTCATAATACTTATCTATCATCTATGTGCTTAGCCACTAACTTTTTGCTGCAAAGATAAGGATTTATTTGCAAATGTGCAAATACACCAAATGAGGCAGATATGCCGAATACGTCCAATAAAGCAGCCAACTTTACAATGCTACGGCTTGGAGTTCGGTGAGGGCGGTGTAGTACTCGCGTTGGGCGGCGAGGGCTTGGGCGGTGGCATCGTAGTAGATGGAGAGTTCCATCATATACTCGAGCATTGAGATTTGCCCTGCCTGCAGGGCTTGGAGGAGCAGGTCGGCACTGTTGGTCATCTGCAATGCGTCGTGGTATCCCTGCCATGTCTTTTGCAGCCCCATAACGGCGGCATACTGTGTCCGCAAGGTGGAGAGGAAGAGTTGTTTCTGCTCGTCGGCACGCAGTTGCGCAGCCATCGCCGACGCTTTGGCTTGGCGCACACGGTGCGCGGTCTGCCACAGCGGCACCGACACTCCGACGGACAGCCCTTGGTAGTAATCGCCGGAAAGGCCCTCGGTCATATAGCCCACTTTCAGTTCCGGCAACCACTCCGCCTTGCTCAGCCGCGCATCTGCGTTTGCCACCTCCACCTGCTGCCGGACATACTGCAACATCGGGCTTCGGTTCTCCGCCTCAGCATACCACGCCTCGAAGTCCGCAGGTGGCAGCACGGCAGCAAACACACTGTCGTTGAGCGCAATCGCCTCTCCGCCGTTGAGCGACGCCAACTGCTCAAGCAGGGTGCTCCTCTCGGTCATCAGGCGTTGATACTCGCCCTGCGCGGTAGCGAGATTGAGGCGCACCTTGTTGTATTCCAAGGCATTGGCATTGCCGGCGTCGAACTTCTGCTGATAGGCTTCCGCCAGGGTCTGCGCGTGCGACAGCCGCTTGCCGTACTCGTGCAACATCGCATTGCAATAGACGATATTGATACAGGTCTGTTGCGCTTGCAGCAAGACCGCCGTGCGCTCCACCTTACACCTCAGTTCGGCACTCAGGTCCTGCTGTTTTGCCAGCCGCGCCTGATAGCCGAACACTTGGCTGAGCGGCAGCGACTGCGACACCGACACGTCCATACGCTGCCCCAAGGCATTGCTGCCCCAGAGATAGTGGAACTCCACCTCCGGATTGGAAGGCACGATACCCACATGGTTGGCTTCTTTCTCCGCCTCTACCTCTTGTCGCAAGGCACGGAGAGACGTATTGTTCTGCTCTATCTTGGGCAGAATCGCGCCCCAGTCTTGCGCGTAGGAGCAAGGAGCAAAGAGCAAGGAACAAAGAGTAAAGAGTAAGGAACAAAGAGTAAGGAGTAAGGAGTAAGGAGTAAGGAATGATTTACGTATCTTCTTCATAGCCATATCTATTTATTGTCGTTGGTATGCGGGTGTTTCGCCTCGACCAACGAATACATTATCGGAATAATAAACCCATTAAGCAGCGTGGAGGAGAGCAGTCCACAGAGAATGACTTTCGCCATCGGACTCTGTATCTCGTTGCCGGGGAGGTCTCCGCCGAGTGCCAACGGGATAAGCGACAGCGCAGTGGTCAAGGCTGTCATCAGTATCGGGTTCAAGCGGTCTGCCGAGCCGCGCATGATACGCTCATGCAATGGCACTCCCTCGTGCGAGAGGTCGTTGTAGCGTTCTATGAGCAACATTCCGTTGCGCGTGGCGATACCGAAAAGCGAGATAAACCCTATCAGGGCAGGGATACTCAGCACGCTTCCATCCAACGCCACAGCCAACACGCCGCCCATCAGTGCCAAAGGCAGGTTGCACAACACCACCGCCGCCTGACGCATATCCTTGAACTGGAAGAACAGCAGCAGGAATATCACTATCAACGCGCCCACCATCGCCAGCGCAATCGTCCGCGAGGCTTTCTCCTCGCTCTCGAACTGACCGCCGTACTCGATATGGTAGCCCTCAGGCAGCGTAATCTGCTCGTTGATAATCTGTTGTATGTCGTTCACAGCTCCGCGCAGATCGCCATTGGTAACGTTAGCCGAGACGACCAATTTACGGCACACGTTCTCTCGGTTGATGGTGTTCGGTCCCATCGCCGACCGCACGTCTGCCAATGCCGACAGAGGTACAGCCGCCGTGGCGGTGGAGATACAAATGTCGCGAATATCGTCCATCGTCGCCCGCTCTGC
>USNU01000054.1 GCA_900556095.1 uncultured Bacteroidales bacterium
AATCTCGTCCAACTTCGAGCAGTCGGCAGCCCCCGAAACGGCAAAGACATTGTCCACATAGTCTTTCTGTTGAGCGGCAAACTTGGCATTCTTGTTTGTAGGATCGGCAGCCTGCTGCGAGAGCAGTTCGCTGGCCAACTCATAGTCGGCAATAAACTGTTCGCCATACTTGTTGTTATCTGATTTGAACAACGCATAGGATACATCTACAAACTTTGCCAGCACCTGCATTTGGCTCTTTACACCCATTCCTTCCACCGATTGTTTCAGCCAACCATACGCAGGCTCCATAGAACTTTCGGGGAAATAGTCGCAATAATCCAATGCTTTCTGACCGAGAATATATGCCGTCGGGTACTTCGGGTCGTCACCAAAATACTTGATACGTTTGTCGCTCATCTCGAGAATCAACTGGCGAAGACGTTCTTTTTCTTGCGGGTCCTGGGTGTTCTCGTACTTCCAGTCAATAATCTTACGACCTTGGGTATAGATAGCCTTGTTGGCATTCGGGCAAGTGTTATATACCTCCCACCACGGACCATAAGCATCCGCAAACTGCTTATTCTTTACGCTCTCGTTAAAAAGCGATACATTAATGATACAATCTTCGGTGATAGTAGGTTCTTCCTCTACCGCAGCAGGCTGCTCTGCAGGAGCGGGCGCTGCCTCTACTTTTTTCGGTTTCTTTGCACACGCCAATGCCGGCACTGCTGCACAAAGAGCCACAATAAACAATGAATTGATTTTCATTTCTACTTATAAAATTAAGTGTTTCGTTTTTTATATTAGGTTGTCGTTTGTCTGTCCTGACGAGGCTTATCCAGCCCATTCAAATAGCGTGCCAATTAGAGTTTGCGTTTGAAGAACCAGTTCTCCGAGATGGACGCATTAAATATCAATCGGAGCGAATTCTCGGTCAGCCCGATTGACTGCCCTCCGCGATGTCCATACTCCAATGTGGCATTAAATACTGTTGCCGATGTACGGAGCGGAAAACCGATGCCGATGCTGGCGGGATAATCCATTGAATTGTTTTTTACATACGAGTTCGCCACATTCAGTCCGCAACGCCATTCCATTCTGTCCACATAGCGTCGTCCGGTCGGATCATGACGGTACTCCATACCGAAACTATATCGGTCGCGGTCGCGCAAATTCCCTTTGTTCCCCTCATAGAGCGCACCGCTCATACATTGCCGCTGATAGTCGAAAGCCAAAGTCAGGCGGTTTGCCCACGTATAACTCACACCGCCACCATATACCATCGGCACCTCATACCCTTCATTTTTTGCTGAAACGGTATCCAACAAAGTGGTCTCATAAGCGGTATAGGTACTGCGCAGTTTCTGCTTTGCTTCAAAAATTCCGCCCAATGCAAACGAATGCTCGCCAAACGTATGGAAGAACTGCGCACCATAGCGGAACCGCACACTGCTCACAGAGAAAACCGATTTCTGTGTGGTGCTTGTGAGTGCCGACTCGGTAAAACTCAACGAACGGGTATTGTCCACCTTGCCAAACATATAATAAACATTCGCACCGAGCGCAAACCAATCGCATATATTGAAACTCAAACCGCCATAGACCTCGCTGATACCGCCTGTACCCACATACGATTTCGTGAAATGGTAGCCCGAACCGATAGAATCGGACATCGTAACATCATAACCCACCGCCGTGTAGGGCAATACACCTGCCGAAAAGGCAATGTATCTGCGCCATAGCGGAAACTGCATAGTCAGATAATCAAGATTACCATTCGCCTTGTTGCGCATACCGGTAGCATCACTATACCGCGACCACATCACACTTGCCGCAAGGTCGAACATAAATGTCAGACTGTCGCACGCAGTGTAGGACGCAGGTTGTGCAGAATTGATAACCCTATTATTACGCATACCTATCCCCACTCCGCCCATTGCACGGTAGGTGTTTGGTACATTATCATTCAGTTCGCCGTAAGCATAACGCGAGAATGGCGACGAAGTGCCATTCTGCGCCAACAAAGATGGCACTGCAAGCACCATCAAACAAAGCGATACTATACAAAATCGTTTTCGCATATCCATTCAGCCTGCAAAGTTACAAAAAAAATACCAAACATAGAAATAACAGCCAATAAATTTCAAAAAAACACTCTTGTATTGTATTGGATCAGGGTTTGCCAAATAAAAATGTTTCCGAGTTTGCACATGCGCCAAAAAAAATGTACCTTTGCACATTAATAAATTATAAGAATGAAGCCTGTAAAACTTTTTCTGACCGATGTGGACGGGTGCATGACCGACGGGGGTATGTACTATAGTGCCAATGGCGACGAGATGAAACGATTCTGCGTGTACGACGGCATGGGGATTGTTCAACTCCGCAAAGCAGGTATTCCATGCGGCATACTGACCAGCGAAACGACTGATATTGTGGCACATAGAGCCAAGAAACTCGGTATGGAGTACCTGCGTATGGGGGTCGGAAGTCAGGCGACAACAGGACGACAGACCAAACGGGAAGCCGCGCAGGAGATTTGCGAAGATTTAGGAATAACTATGGAAGAGGTATGCTTCGTAGGTGATGACATCAATGACATAGACCTGCTCACGGCGGTGGGGACGGCAGCATGTCCCGCAAACGCTATGCAGCAAGTGAAAGATATTCAGGGGATTATACACCTGACACACCGCGGCGGCGACGGGGCTATACGGGAGATTTGCGAGATGATTTTGAACGAAAGTATATGAGATAGCATATAAAATCACGCACAAACCACAAAATTATATGAAATCTAATATAAATTGGCATAATATTTGTGGAATTATATGCAAACAAATATAGTTTTATGGAGAAGAAAACAAAATTAGCAGAATGTGTCAAAGCCCTACGCAAACAATATGGCATGACACAGGAAGACTTGGCATATAAATCGGGAGTAAGTTTGTTCTTTGTGCGCGAGATGGAACAAGGCAAAGTATCATTGCGTATGGATAAAGTGAATCAAGTGCTGAATTTGTTTAATTATGAGTTAGTTCCACAGCGAAAAGAAGATGCGCAAGGCTGAGATATATTATCAAAACACATTGGCGGGTATTCTGGAAGAGACAGATGCCGGCTATCGTTTTGTATATGCTGCCCAATACCTACAGCAAACAGGTAGAATGCCTATCAGCCTGACACTGCCCCTTTCGGCAACCGCATACGAAAGCAAGATATTATTTCCATTCTTTGATGGATTGATTCCCGAAGGATGGCTCTTGGATGTAGCACTACGAAACACAGATGTCAGCGTCTTGGACAGAATGGGATTGCTGTTGCTTTGTTGCAAAGATTGTATAGGAGCGATCAGTGTGATAGATGTAAGTAATTGATTATGTGCAGGTGCTTGTATTGCTATAAGGAACTGAAGAATGGTGAGAAAGACTTTCACCCCGCTTGTTTGCGCCGTTTCTTTGGGACGAATACAATCCCGCTATTCGATTATACCCGTGCTGATATGGACAGATTGGCAACCGAAGTGATTGCAACACAAACGACACTGACAGGTGTGCAACCCAAAATATCATTGCACCTCCAAGACCACGCCGGCAGCAAACGCCTGACAATCGTGGGGCTGTGGGGAGGATATATATTTAAGCCCCAAACGGATGATTACCCTAACTTGCCAGAGGTGGAAGATTTGACTATGCATTTGGCGGAACAGAGTAAAATAGAAGTGGTACCACATACGTTAATCCGGTTGGCAGACGGGGAATTGGGATACATCACACGACGCATAGACCGACATATGGACAATACCAAAATTGCGATGGAAGATTTGTGCCAACTATCGGAACGGCAGACAGAATACAAATACAAGAGTTCGTATGAGCAAGTGGCAAAAGTGATTGCACACTATTCTGCCACACCGATTTTAGATGTTATGCGATACTATGAATTATTACTATTCTGCTGGATAACAGGTAATAACGATATGCACCTGAAGAATTTTTCATTGTATTGCCCGACGGAGACAGGACATATTCTCACCCCTGCCTATGACCTGCTGAATGTGGTAATCGTCAATCCGAAAGATACCGAGGAATTGGCACTGACACTAAATGGGAAGAAGCGCAAACTGACACGCGCGGATTTCGAGAAAGCCATGCTCAGCTGCGGAATGAACGAGAAAGTGGTGAGCAATATATTTCGCAAGTTCGAGAAGATATATCCCGCTTGGGAAACCACTATCCGCTCCTCGTTTCTGCCACAGGAAATGCAAGACCGGTATTGGAATTTGGTGCAAGAGAGAATGCAGAGGATAGAAACAAGGAGTTAGAACATGACCGAATTTGACTACTACATACAACAAGGCGAACCGTCTCAACGCGAAAAGGCGGAGGCATGGGCTATTGCCATCGGTCTGCAAAATGTGGACGGGCTGAAACCATATCAAACTATACGACACAGCAAACAATGACCAACATTGCCATTATATTAGCAGGCGGAATCGGAAGCCGCGTGGGCGGGAAGATGCCCAAGCAGTTGCTGCCGTTGGAAGACGGGCGGAGTATTCTGGAGCACTCGGTGGAAGCGTTTGAGCAGGCGGAGTGCATCAACGAGATAGGTATCGTTATGCACCCCGATTATATCGCGTGCGCCAAAGAGATGTTGCTCCGTAACGGGTGGCAAAAAGTGGCGTTTATCATTGCAGGCGGCAAAGAACGTTGGGAATCAAGCCTGAACGCCATTCAGGAAATAGAACAAAGAATAAAGAACAAGGAACAAAGAATAAAGAACAAAGAACAAAAAATCGGGGTACCTATCCTACAACCATCCTATAACCATCCTATAACAAATATCCTCCTTCACGATGCCGCACGTCCGTTTGTCAGTCAACGAATTATCAACGACGTGTGCAAGGCGTTAGAGACGCATAGGGCTGTAACCGTGGCGATACCTGCCACCGATACAATGTACGCTATTTCGCAAAATACAAGCGGATTGATGGTGCAAGATATTCCGCCGCGGGCGACATTGATGTGTGCCCAAACGCCACAGGCATTTCGATTGGAGGTAATCACGAAGGCATACGACCGAGCGTTGCAAGACCCAGACCTGCAAGCCACCGACGACTGCGGAATCGTCCATCGCTACCTGCCCGAAGTCCCCATCTACATCGTGCAAGGCGACCCCGCCAACCGGAAAATAACCTACAAAGAAGATATTTAATAGAACTGCCCAATGGACGAAATCATAAAGCAAAATAATAATCAACTTCTCACCAACATCCGCGAGATACTGCTTTCTGCGCGGCACACTGCATACAAGGCGGTGAATTTTGCGATGGTTACTGCGTATTGGAACATCAGTAAATTAATTGTAGAAGACGAGCAAAACGGCAACGCGCGTGCCGAGTACGGAAAGGCTGTTTTGGAGGAACTTTCCACCAAACTGACAAAGGAGTTTGGAAAGGGATTTACCATAACCAACCTCAAAAACATGCGGCAGTTTTATTCGCTATTTCCAAAAGGTCACACACTGCGTGGCGAATTGACTTGGTCGCATTATCGCCTGCCAATCAAGGTAAAAAACGACCAAGCACGCCTGTGGTACATGAACGAGGCGGCGGAACAGGCGTGGTCTTCGCGGCAATTAGACCGACAGATTTCCGTGCTGTACTACGAGCGTCTGCTCAATAGTACTGACAAAGATTCGTTCGGAAGCCGTTGAAAAACTATCAACACTCATTCCGCAGGACTTCATCCACGACCCTTATGTGCTTGATTTCCTCAATCTGAAAAACTATCCTGCGCTGCACGAATCCACCATAGAGCAAGGGCTGATAGACAACTTGCAGTCTTTCTTATTGGAATTGGGTAAAGGTTTTTGTTTTGTAGCACGGCAGAAACTGATGCGTTATGAGGACGAAGATTTCTATGTGGACTTGGTTTTCTACCATTCCATACTCAAGTGCCACGTACTGATTGACCTCAAATTAGGCAAACTCACGCATCAGGATGTCGGGCAGATGGATAGTTACATCCGTATGTTTGATGACCTCTACAAGCACACCGATGACAATCCCACATTGGGCTTGATATTGTGTTCCGAAAAGAACGAAGCGGTGGTCAAATACTCCGTTCTTGCCGAACACAAACAGATTTTTGCATCCAAATATATGTTGGAATTACCCTCCGTACAAACACTTCAAGAAGAGATTGTACGCGAGCGCAAACAATTGGAAAATAACACGCAAAGACAAGACTATCAATAATATGCAAGCAATCATTTTAGCAGCAGGAATGGGTAAGCGACTTGGCGAACTGACCAAGGGCAACACAAAATGTATGATTGAGGTGGGTGGTGAAACGCTCATTTCCAGATTGTTGCAGCAATTGGACAAGCAACATCTCTCGCGTATCGTATTGGTTGTAGGCTACAAGGCACAAGAACTGCGCGATTACCTCGCCACGCTACACATTCATACCGCCATAGAGTACGTCGAAAACACCATCTACGACAAGACCAACAACATCTATTCGCTTTATATGGCGAAGGACTACTTGCGAACCGAAGACACCTTGCTCTTCGAGTCCGACATTATTATGGAGGACGCCGTTATCGACAAATTGGTCAGCAACCCCTATCCCAACCTCGCTTTGGTGGATAAGTTCGAGAGTTGGATGGACGGCACGGTAGTTACTATCGACGAGGAAAATCGTATCTTGCGTTTTATCCCCAACTCGCAATTCCGCTACGAGGAGATACCGCAATACTACAAAACCGTCAATGTCTATAAGTTTTCCCGCGAGTTCTCCGCCAATATGTATGTACCGTTTTTGGAGGCGTATTGTACGGCTTTGGGGCGAAACGAGTACTACGAACAGGTATTGCGTGTCATCAACATGGTGGATAATTCGGGTATGCGTGCTTTGCCGCTCAGCGGAGAGCAATGGTACGAAATCGATGATATTCAGGACCTTGACATCGCCGAATCTATCTTTGCCGACCAGCCATACGACCTGCTCTGCTCTCGATACGGAGGCTATTGGCGTTATCCTCATATATTGGACTTCTGCTATTTGGTCAATCCGTATTTCCCCAACCAACGCTTGCAGGACGAACTATCTGCCAATTTCGCACGACTGCTCACGCAATATCCATCGGGGCAGCGCGTCAATAACTTGTTGGTAGCCAAGGACTTCGGCGTCAAACAAGACTATATCACCGTGGGCAATGGTGCTGCGGAGTTAATCAAAATGCTGTCCGAGCAGGTCTTGGGCAAAGTGGGTGTTATCCGTCCTACTTTCGAGGAATACCCTAACCGGCTGATGCCCGAGCAAGTAGTTGTATATCAGGCTACTACCCCCTGTTTTGCTTACACGGCAGACGACCTGATGACCTATTTCGCAGACAAAGACATCTGGTCATTAGTGCTTATCAACCCCGACAATCCATCCGGAAACTATATCCCGTATGCCGACTGTATTCGTTTGGCAAAATGGTGCCAACAGCGCGACATTATACTCATTTTGGATGAAAGTTTCATCGATTTCTCCACCGAACACCCCACATTTCTCAACAACGAACTCTTGGAACGCTTTAATAATCTGGTAGTTATCAAAAGTATTTCCAAGTCGTATGGCGTCCCCGGACTGCGTTTAGGCATATTGGCAACCGCCAACCGGTCGTTGATGACCCATATCCGCCACACCACGCCGATATGGAATATCAACTCTTTTGCCGAGTTTTTCTTGCAGATATTGGGCAAATACGAACAAGCATACCAACAGGCGATGGACGATTTCCGCGAAGAGCGCACACGTTTTGTCGCACGACTGCAAACGATTCCTTATCTGCGTATCCTGCCGTCCGAAGCCAATTATGTGCTATGTGAGGTCTTGCCGCCCCATACTCCACGTGAGTTGGCAGTGCAACTGCTCAAACAGCACAACATCCTCATCAAGGACTGCTCCACCAAGTGCCACGGCAACTATATCCGATTGGCAGTCCGCAACACCGAGGACAACGATAAACTGCTCAATGCCCTACGACAGACCCGCGAATAAATCTCGAATAAACCTCGTGTAAAGAATAGGTGATTCAGCAAGGGATAAGCAAGGGATAAGCAAGAAATGACGAACAAATAATGACAACATATAGATAGTATGCACGCAATAAAACGAATATGTATCTGTGGAGGTGGTGGCTTAGGGCACACTTGTGCCGCAGCACTATCGTCAAAATCGGGTGTTGAAGTGTCTCTCTACA
>USNU01000055.1 GCA_900556095.1 uncultured Bacteroidales bacterium
ACATCCACTCGGCATCCACCTGACTTTTCATTACGCATTAAGGACACACCATCCGTGTGTATCCTCTGCGCGGCCGAATTGGATATCCTGCAAGGCGTGATACAATCGGCAACACACATCTCCGGGAGCAAGACCATATTCATATACGCGCGCAAGGTCGGGGTCGATAATCCGTGAGATGGGTGAAATTGCCGCCCCCGTACCGCAGGATGCCGCCTCTTGCATATCTGCGAGTTCCTCCACAGGTATCTGCCGCTCCTCATAGCGGATGCCCAAGTCTCCGCAAAGGGTCATCAGGCTGCGATTGGTGATGCTGGGCAAGATACTGTCGCTCTTGGGCGTGATATACACACCGTCTTTGACTCCAAAGAAATTCGCCCCGCCGCACTCGTCGATGTATTTATGTTCCCGCGAATCCAAAAACAGCACACCATAGCCCTGCTCATGCGCCGGCTCGGTAGCACGAAAAGACGAAGCATAGTTGCCTCCCACTTTGTACTGCCCTGTACCAAACGGCGCGGCTCTGTCCACACGACGGTTGATAATAAACGGTGTTGTACCGAACCCACTCGGAAAATAGGGACCAATAGGTGTGGCAAGACACATAAACTCAAACTCATGTGCAGGCGACACACCCACTTTCGGAGTCGTACCAATCAGTATCGGACGGATATAGAGCGTCGCCCCCGTACCATACGGCGGCAAATAATCGATGTTTTCCGCCACGCACAATTGTACCGCCTCCAAAAATTTTTCTTCGGGCAACGGCGCGATATACATCGACTTTGCCGAGTCTTGCAAACGACGGGCATTCTCCTGCGGACGGAAGATACGCACTTGCCCGTCCACACCGCGGAAGGCTTTCAGCCCCTCGAATGCCTCCTGCGCATACTGCAACGCCGTAGCCGCCGCATGGATGGAGATAAAGAAGTCATCTGTGGCATATACGTCTCCCCATTGCCCGTCCCGATACGAGCAACGCACTATCTTCGCACACTCGGTGTACGAAAAAGTCAGGTGTTTCCAATCTATATTTTTCATAGACACTTTCGACCTCCCCAACCCCTCCAAAGGAGGGGCTTACGGATTCTAATTGCTACTTATTTTACCATTCTTTTCCTCCCCAACTCTGCAAGCCCCCTCTTTGAGGGGGTTGGGGGAGTTAAACAACTCGTCCAATATGCTGCGTCCGCTGCCGAAACAGAGTTCCAAGTCCTGTCCCATCCAATCGGTGGTCGGTTGCAGGCTATAGCCGGCGATAGGTTTCATACTCCGGTTGAGCAGTTGCATTATCACTTCGTGCAACCCGTTGTTCAGATCTATCAGATATTTTGTTTCCCGCTCATAGAACGGGCGAAAATACTCTTCGAAATAATCGAAGTAAGGCGTTCTGCGATAGGCACTTACAAGAGAAATCCAGTGTTGGTGTTGCCAGCGTGTATGGTAACTGATTTCCACATCGCGCGTCAGTTGCTTGCTCTCTGTTTTCTTCACCGGCACGGTCAGCGTCAGATGTCCATCGGGCGTGGTGATAGTACAACGATTGCGGTAGGTCTGCTTAGGAAAACTCTCCATCACCTCTATCCGCACCGCTTGCGGATTTTGCAGATAAGTACGATACCAATCTACGGAACCGAGATAGGTAGTGGGCAAAATCAGATTATTGCACTGCATTCTTTCCAATCCTATTCCAGCGGATATGTCCTTTGAACCACGGTTTGTCTTTCTCTATAGACAACCAGATAAATACCGGTCGCCCAACGATATGGTCTTCAGGCACAAAGCCCCAGTAGCGGCTATCTGCCGAATTATGGCGATTGTCGCCCATCATCCAATAGTAGTCCATATCAAATGTATAGTCTTCGCCTATGTACATTGGCTTGAACTCGTAGGCTTCGGCAATACGTTTGTAGAGCCAATAGTTATCCTCGGTAATCCGCAAAGTCTCCCCCTTGCGCGGGATATAGATAGGTCCGTAGTTGTCGCGCGTCCACGTGGTATGCCCGAGCGGATAGACGTCTCCGCCCTGTTGCTCAGGTTCGATGGTGATAGAGATGATATGCGGGTTCTTTGCCAACTCGTCGCGCATAGTCTCCGTGAGCGGAAAATAATAGACGCCCGGTTCCAAACGCCGACGATCGTCTTTGTTAATACCCACTTTCTCCAAATAGGTATCGGTCAGGATATGCCCGTCGGTTTGCACAAAATAGTTCAACTGCACGCCCTCACGGTGCGGCTCGGCTTCACCGTTGATATAAATCACATTATCTACGATTTGCAGCGTATCGCCCGGCGTGCCCACACAGCGTTTCACATAGTTTTCACGCCTGTCCACGGGGCGCACCGTCAGTTCACCAAAGATGTCTGTGCGTTTTTCCACCACCTGTTTGCCATAGTAGTGGCACAATGTGTAGTAGTCAGGGTTCTGCATGCGGGTGCATACCGTATCACCTGCAGGGAAATTGAAGACTACGATATCGCCTTTCTCGGGTGTATCCCATCCTGCCAGACGCTTGTAGTCCCAATGCGGTTTGCTGATGTAACTCTTGCCGCCGCCCAGCCACTGCGGGAACGTATGCTGCACCAACGGCATAGAGAGCGGCGTATTCGGTACACGCGCACCATAACTCATCTTACTCACATAGAGGAAATCCCCCACACGCAGACTCTTCTCAAGCGACGAAGACGGAATCTGGTAGTTCTGAAAGGTATAAAGATTGATGAAGTACACCGCAATGAGCGCGAACAGAATGGCGTCCACCCACGAGCAGACAGTATATAGCACTTTGTTTGCTTTCGGGTTCTCGGGTTCGCCTTTCGCGGCAGGCTTATAACGTTTCCACCAACTCCAATTGATATACTTGGTAGTAAAAACATCGAAAATAACAGGCAACAACACAAGCCAACCGAGACTTGCCCAATCGCCCCATGCCACCCACAGCACAAATGTGATATATATTGCACTCCACACGCCTGCGGCAATCCAACCGCGACGCGTTACATTATGTATTCTTTCCTGAAAACTTTTCATATTCAACTATTCATTACTTCATCAAACGTATGGTATCCTGTCTTACCGATTATCCATTCGGCAGCCAAGACCGCACCGAGTGCAAAGCCCTTGCGCGACTTTGCCGAATGGCTGATACAGAGCGTATCCACCTCGCTGTCCCACGTAACGGAATGTATGCCCGGCACCTCTCCCTCGCGGATGGAAGTGATTTTGACCTTCCCTACCTCCTCCGAAGGAGTGGTTGGGGAGGTCCTATTTATCTGTTCCGCCAGCGTTTTTGCCGTACCGCTCGGGGCATCCAGTTTATGCACGTGGTGCACCTCGGTGATACTCGGTGTATATTCGGGATAACGCTGCATTATCTTCGCCAACTGCCGGTTGATTGCAAACAGGATATTTACCCCTATGCTGTAGTTGCTCGACCAAACAAGGGCATTGGTAAATAAGAATTGAGAATTACGGATTATGAATTCATCCACATTCCAACCCGTAGTGCCGCAGACTACAGGTTTGCCTTTGCTCCACGCACGGCGGATATTTTCTTCCGCTGTGGCGGGAGTGGTAAACTCGATTGCCACATCCGCCGCAGCAAACGCCTCGGAATCGAAATCCCGCAAATTATCTTTGTCAATAGTGCATATCACCTGATGCCCACGCTCTTGCGCCATTTCCTCGATGATATGCCCCATTTTACCATATCCTATCAGTGCTATTTTCATTATCCTTCCTATGTTGATTTACACTTTGTATGTCCAAACCGGAACACTCCAAATCCGCGCAAAGTTACTGCTTTTTTCTGATATGTGCAATAGGGTGCTCTTTTTACCATAACAACCCCATCAAAATCGGACAAGTCAAAGTAAAGACAAAAACGCCTTATGAATCATTTAGCATCCAAACTCGTATGTATTGCCCTACCACTACCCTACCACTCCTTTCTCTTATACCACTATTATACCTATTTTTTCTACCTGTGCGCCCAAGTAACTATGCCCGTTTATTGTGCATACAACAGGCTATGCCGCAAGCGGCAAGACAGATGAAAGAAACAAAAAAAGCAGAACGGTACAAAGACTCCCCTGTTAGAGCCAGACACCGAGGCCGAGGGAGACGAACTCGACTTTGGTCAAGTGGGCTTTCATTGTACCCTGGATAAACAAATGCCACGGAAGGCGATAACGGAGGGCTATTTGGGTATAAAGCCAGCCGTCCGGGTTGCCTGCAGAACCCGCACGGAGCAGGTCGTATTTATAGAATATACCTTTATTGAGCCGTCCGCTTTCCGCCAGACGGGCTTCGTCGGCGGGTTCAAGGTTCTTAACAGGGTCAAGCAAATAAACACCAAAATGAAAACCTGCCGTAAACTGTCCGACGACGAACTCGGGTTGCAGGCTGACACCCAAACGCCAGCAGTCGGCACCATTGGTACGAGCCGCAGCCAGATTGGTTTTATCAAAATAGGTACTGCGATAGATATACGCCCCATCGTAGAACACGTCCACTCCCCCACCCAACCGGAAGATTCGGTGCGCACGCCAATAAGCAGCAAGTTGCATTTCGCAGGCGAAGAAAGTTTGTTGGTCCCGATAATAGACCTGCCTGCCGCCTGCCGCGAAAGCGAACTCCAGTTCCCAACGTTTTTTGAGTTCTGTTTTCCCCCTGGTTGTCGGTTGTATATTATGTTGCGGGGTATAGCGCACGCCTATGTCGCCCGCAAACATATTGTAGCCCGAATTGGGCTGCACCATACTGCCATTGCTGATATGGTACCACCCCGCAGAAACAGGAATACTCCACCCATGGCGGATAGGAAACTCCATATAAAATGCTTCGGGGAAATAGAAATTGAATACGCTGCCGATGCTCTTGTTGGCATTATTCAAGTCTTGGAAGAGGTGTTCCTTCGGGATGGTATTGCGATAGGTCTTAGTAACGAATGCGGCACCTATCCCGGGACGGAGTCCAAAGATAAAATGCGGGAGACGCACAAGCGGAATATCCATAAAAGCGTATGGTGTAACGGCACTACCAAGGAGCATTTGATTACCCAGATACCAATAGCCGACCGCCACACCGAGCGAGGCATTATTCCAATCATGCAAGGCACGCCAATCGGGGCGAAAAGCCACAGCGAACTCACCGCCCATAGACGGGCCCACCCATTGCCCTTTCTGAGCGAGCATATCGTCCACTTTGCCATCGGGCATGATTGCCCCCGCCCGAAAAGACAGACGATAGTCGGTATCCAACGCAAATAGCGAAAGACAGCCAAATAAGCAAGCCCATATCACGATAAGCCGTTTCATACAGAGGGCAAAGGTACTGCTTTTTTGCGAGATACGCAACCGAGATGACAGAAAGACAGAAAATAGAGGCGTAGCGGCTTATTCTATCAGGGCTGACGGCTGAATCACATAAGAATCACATAAGTTTAACATAAGTTTGACATATGCTTATCGGCACGAAAGCAAACGGAAATCAAGTGTTCCGCAGTTGGTGTTTGCGTATATAGTTGCGTATGTCAGAAAAAACTTGTAACTTTGCACGCTGTATTATGCACGTACCATACTTATGGTTGCCGTATAAGGGAGAATATCGGGATGACAAACGGATGACAAACCATAATGCGTGCGTCCCCATTCGGATAACAATAAATAACAATAAATCATTTCAAAAAACTATGTGGTTAAAAGATTCATCTATCGGCCGTAAGTTCGTTATGAGCATTACCGGCCTCGCTCTGGTCTTCTTTCTCCTGTTCCACGGCTGCATGAATGTGGCGCTGGTCTTCTCGGAGGAAGCGTACAACTGGATCTGCTCCGTACTCGGAGCCAATTGGTATGCAATTGTGGGTACGCTTGGGCTCGCTTTGCTCATCCTTATTCACTTCTGTTATGCTGTCTATCTGACCATTCAGAACCGTTTTGCGCGTGGTAATGACCGTTACGCCGTTACCGTTAAGCGTGAGGGCGTGGATTGGGAATCGGAGAACATGCTTGTGCTGGGTATCTGCGTTCTCGGTTTCCTTGTGCTTCACCTCTACAATTTCTGGTTCCGTATGCAGTTGGCAGAACTGACCGGCGGTGCCACGGCAGGGGCTTTTGATCCGCAGAACGGTGCAGCATACGTAAAAGCATTGTTCACCACACCTGTTTGGGGACAAGTTTACTGCGCATTGTACATCATCTGGTTGGCAGCATTGTGGTTCCACCTGAATCACGGTATTTGGTCGGCATTGCACACATTGGGCTGGAACAACCTCAAATGGATGAAGCGTATCCGCGTCATCGGAACCGTGTTTGCTACACTCGTTATCCTGCCCTTCGCTATCGTGGTATTCTACTACCTCGGCGTAGGCATCGGCATGCTCTGCGCATAAAGACAACTATTTCCTATGCCGCTTAGCGGCAAGAGAAATATAAGGAAACAAAAGAAATAATTGCTAACTCAAACTACTGAAACCGATGAAGCCTTTTAATAATCCCATATGGCTGAGTGCTCGAGAAAGCGTCTATCTCGTCGCCGTGTCCCTATTACTGCTAAAAACAGGGGGAACTACGATGGACGACATTGATGTCTGGTTGGTTTTTACAATAGCCTTTTTTATGCTCTTGGACTCTATGGCTAAAACATTAAAAGATACCAGTCTGTTTCGTTGGGACAAGATTGTCTATCTTTTTTTGGCTACCTTTGCCATTATCACCACCGGAATAAGGGCTTTCTTCGGAAAAATAGAGATACTCGGCATCATAACGCTGGCATTGGCGGGCGCATTATGCGTCTATATGTTGGCAGAAGGCATTGTATATCAGATACAAAAAAGCAGACATACATGGCGTTTGCCTATTCCGTTTGAAGAAGCGGTACGCCTTTGGTTTGCCAACAATATTGCCTATATCTCACTGATGTTAGCATTATATCGTTCATTAACATTGTAAAATAATTCAATAAATACATGGCAACAAAACAAGCAACAGGAGTCATTACGCCTGAGATGGCGAAGATTCCGGCAGGTCCATTGGAGAAGAAATGGACAAACTACAAGGACCATCAGAAACTGGTCAACCCTGCCAACAAACGTAAAATCGACATTATCGTTGTCGGTACCGGTTTGGCAGGTGCATCGGCTGCTGCTTCTTTGGCAGAGATGGGCTTCAACGTACTCAACTTCTGTATTCAAGACTCGCCCCGTCGTGCGCACTCGATTGCCGCACAGGGCGGTATCAACGCTGCGAAGAACTATCAGAACGACGGCGACTCTATCTACCGCCTCTATTATGATACCATCAAGGGCGGCGACTACCGTGCTCGCGAGGCAAACGTATATCGTTTGGCAGAAGTGAGCAACAACATCATCGACCAGTGCGTGGCACAGGGTGTTCCTTTCGCACGCGAATACGGCGGATTGCTCGACAACCGTTCTTTCGGTGGCGCACAGGTAAGTCGTACTTTCTATGCCAAGGGTCAGACCGGACAGCAGTTGCTGCTCGGCGCATACTCGGCACTGAGTCGTCAGATTGGCAAGGGCAAAGTGAAGATGTACAACCGTCACGAAATGCTTGATATTGTGATGATTAAGGACGAGAACGGCGAGGCACGCGCACGCGGTATCATTGCTCGCAACCTTATCACAGGACGTATTGAGCGTTATTTTGCACACGCAGTAGTTATCGCTTCGGGCGGATACGGCAACACGTTCTTCCTCTCGACCAACGCGATGGCTTCCAACGGTTCGGCGGCTATGCAGATGTATCGCCACGGCGCATACTTCGCTAACCCCTGCTACGCACAGATTCACCCGACCTGTATTCCGAAGCACGGTGATTTCCAATCGAAACTGACCCTGATGTCAGAGTCGCTCCGTAACGACGGTCGTATCTGGGTACCGAAAAAATTGGAAGACGCAAAGAAACTGCAAGCCGGCGAAATCAAGGGGCGTGATATCCCCGAAGAGGACCGCGACTACTACTTGGAGCGCCGTTATCCCGCCTTCGGTAACCTCGTTCCCCGCGACGTGGCTTCGCGTGCTGCCAAAGAGCGCTGTGACAAAGGCTATGGCGTCAACAACACCGGCTTGGCTGTCTTCCTCGATTTCTCCGACGCTATCCAACGCCTCGGCAAGGATGTAGTCGCACAGAAATATGGTAACCTCTTCCAGATGTATGAGAAAATCGTGGACGAGAACCCCTACGAGAACCCGATGATGATCTTCCCCGCT